>CAWVZF010000035.1:0-20321 GCA_963934665.1 uncultured bacterium
TGAGCAAGATAAATTCTCGCTTCGTGTAAATCCGGATCAAGCCTAAGTGCTCGCCGTATCTGACGACCCGCACCTACCTGGTCGCCTAGCTGGTGCAGTGCATAACCCAGTGATGCAGCGGCATCCGCGCTATCGGGGCGAGCTGCTGATGCCTGGGCGAAGATGTCCCTGCACTCCGCGTAGAGAGCCTCCCGGTAGAGCGCTCTACCCATTGTGAGCATGAGTTCAGTGTCATGATCATAACCAGCTCTCGCTACCTGCTCGAACAGGGCAAGTGCTTCCTGGCGCTCTCCAAAACGAAGAAGGGTCTCACCCAAACCTACTAGCGCATCCTCATTAGAATCATCCAAGGCTGCTGCGCGCTCGAAAGCTCTCCGAGCCCAGGCGTATTCCTCCCTAGCCAACCTTGCGTACCCGAGTCCTACATTCAGCTCTATCGCCTTCGGGTATACAGAAAGACCTTCCTTGAGTAGCTGGAGTGCTCGATCATAATCACCATCACTGTAGAGTTTGTGTGCCTGTTCGTCATATTCCTCCGAACTGAGAAACCGTTCGGACATCTAAAGGCCTCCTTGTAACCCAGTACCCACAGACTCACTCAGCACGCTAAACCCGTGCGTATGCTACCCCACAACGACTACAGACGAGGTTTTTCCCGGCCCTAGAGAGTAGACAATCAGGGCCATGTCTCGGGCAATCAGGGTCCCTGTCTTCCTGGAGCGCGTCCCTAACCTTCTTCCGTTCGGTTCTAGTTGCTTTGGGAATCAGGATCTCATATCGAAGAGATGACGCACTGCACTCAAATACTCCAAGCGCTTTTCCACCCTCCTGTGGGCGTATGCCCAGTAGGATAAGAAATCCGCCATTAGGCGACTCCATTCTTTGCCCAGCGTAATACTGCTTTAGGAGTTGCTTTGCTTTTTCTATCCGTTTCGCTTCGGCCAACGCGCGCTCCCCTTTGGGATCAATAGTCTATTTTGACTAAGCTCGTAAGAAACTCACCCGCGCTCGAACAAGTATGCAGAATCCTCATGACGCGAGTCTCCGTTAACACTGACCGCAAAACGAGCCCCCGACCAAATAGCAGCTCCACCCCAATCACCGTTCTTGTTTACTGCATAATAATTTACGTTGAAATTCGGCCTGCCATCTTCGTCACGCAAACGGTCTTCAATCGTCACATGAACAATTCGGCGAAGTGCCTCAAGACAGGCGTCTGTAGGATGCATCCCGTTCCTCATCATCTCTACAACAGTATAGCTGCCGCACGTCTTGATTACCGCTTCACCACGGCCCGTAGAGCCGGCTGCACCAACATCGTTGTCACAGTACTGGCCAGCTCCGATGATCGGAGAATCTCCCACTCGTCCAGGTATCTTATATGAGAGTCCAGATGTAGTTGTGACAGATGACAAATCACCATCCGAGTCCACTATGTCGCAATTGATTGTGCCCTGCGGCCGGTAACCATCGTGCGAGTCGAGTAGGCCGTCTCCAAATTCTTCGGGTTCCCGGAAACGTCCGACACGTTCTTCTGATTCTTCAGGTGAGAGGTAATCATCCCTGTCGCTCAGTCGGGCCCGCCATTCGATCCAGCGCTCCCGAGAAGATTCGGTCAGTAGGTCCTCGAGTTGATGACCCATGGATAACGCGAATCGCTGTGCTCCTTCTCCGACCAATAAGTGGTGATCTGTATAGCGCATAACATCGAGTGCGACTAGTGAAGGCCTCTTGAACCCTTCCAGCGCAGCGACAGCGCCTGCTCCACGCGTTGGGCCATGCATGAGGGAGGAGTCAAGCTGTACCACACCCTGTTCATTTGGTAAGCCCCCATAACCGACTGACGAGTCATTTGGATCCTCTTCCACCAAATTGACACCGCTAACCACTGCTTCAATCGTGCTCGCCCCGTTCGCCAACTCTTCGATAGCCCGTGATACAGCGCCAAGCCCATTTCCGGACGCCACACAAACCGGCGTAACGCGTCTAGTGATTATGTTCGGAGCCCCTGCTTCTAGTGGCTTTGGGAACGCTCCGAGAGCAGCCCCAACTCCTGCACCGGCAGAAGTCCGAATGAAATCGCGTCTGGTACTCATGGACCCTCCTGGTGAAACCCTTGAATAAGCGGCCGAAAGTATAGGCTTGTAGCTTCCTGATCGCTACCTAGATTTCATCTGATTCAAGAGAAGATTCGTTAACACAACTTCCTAGCAAGAAAAGAGCGGGACACCCTACTGGCAGCCCGCTCTCCGATTATCGTAAAAACTAAAAAGGATGACGAGTCAGGCCACGCTTGCGTCATCCAACGTATTGAAAGTACTCTCGCCCTTACGCGAAATAGCAGGTTGGCAAAAGCGAGTACCGATCTCGTGGAGACCCGAAAGATCCACTTCACTCAAGTCCGGATAGCGCTCTCGTATATAATCAATTGTCTCGTCCATCCATTGCCGCTGTTCGTCCTCTACCGCCTTAAGTACACCACAACGGTTGATGTGACTGAAAAGTTCATCCCTTGCTCTTTCTAGGAGCTTTTCTTTGCCCAAATCTGCCTCCGCTTATGGTTTCTGACCCTTGGATTAGACAAGCCGACAGAAGTTTCTGTCGGACTAGGTTCGTACTTCAGCCAGGTAACCTAACCGAGCCTCGGGTAGGCTTGTAGTGGGGTACGAAATGCTTACGGAGCAATTACTGTGACTCAGTCCAGTTCCCCAAAGGCGGTATCCCTGGAAATATTTCGGCATTTGTTTACAGCTCTCTGTGAGGAAATGGGGGCAACGCTCAAGCGTGCATCGTTTTCACCCAATATTAAGGAGCGCAGAGATTACTCATGTGCTCTCTTTGATTCCTCGGGAGCAGCGGTCTCACTTGGTGATCATATGCCAGTTCACCTTGGGGCCATGCCGATGAGTGTGGAGGCAGCCCTAGCTGAAATTGGGAAACTCGCTCCAGGAGACGTAGTCTGTTTGAATGATCCATTTAGTGGTGGCACGCACCTTCCGGATATCACGTTGATATCACCAGTGCATGAGGAGAAAGGAAAGTTACTCGGTTACGTAGCTTCAAGAGCTCACCACAGTGATGTTGGTGGATCCACCCCCGGCTCAATGCCATTAGCTCGAGAGATCTTTGAGGAAGGGATCAGGATTCCGCCAGTTCGTCTTTATGAAGCCGGGCAATTAAATGTGAGCCTCTGGAAACTTTTGTTAGCAAACGTGCGAACTCCAGTAGAAAGGGCTGGCGACCTCGATGCTCAGGTTGCGGCGCTCCACACTGGATCCAAAAGGCTCTGCGAAATCGCTCAGCGAAAAGGGATAGAGGAGACCTTAACAGCAATGGAACAACTCATTGAGTACGCAGACCGCCTGGTCGAAGTGGGTTTGAATATCGTGCCTGATGGGTGCTATCAAGCGGAGGACTGGATTGAGGATGATGGCTTCGGCTCAGGACCAATACCTATCCGGGTCTCACTTAATATTGAAGGCCCACGACTAACCGTAGATTTTGAGGGGACCTCACCACAGGTTCCCGGAGGTGTAAACGCGGTCGCCGCAATCACTTCATCTGCGACTCGCTATGTGGTACGCTGCATCGTTGAAACCCTGCTGGAAGAGCCATTACCCGCCGGAGGGGGCTCAATGTCAGCGGTAGAGTTAATCCTTCCAGAATCATCAGTTGTTAATGCTGACCTCCCGGCTTCCGTTGCAGCAGGTAATGTGGAGACAAGTCAGCGCATCACAGACGTGCTCCTACAAGGTTTCGGATTTGCACTGCCCGATCACATCCCTGCTATGTCTCAAGGAACTATGAATAATACTTCGGTTGGTGGCATAGATCCGCGTAATGGTGAGGTTTTCGCCTATTACGAGACTGTTGGAGGAGGGATGGGAGCAGGACCTACGGGCCCCGGTCTCTCGGGCGTGCATTGCCATATGTCCAATTCCCTCAACACTCCCGTTGAGGCACTTGAGCATGCCTACCCTTATAGGGTCACGCACTATGGGATACGCAGAAACTCAGGAGGCTCCGGTATGTACCGGGGCGGAGATGGGCTTCGTCGAGATCTAATGCTCCTCGTCCCGGCCAGAGTAGCGCTACTTTGCGAGCGCCGCACCAATGGCCCACCAGGCACCCAAGGCGGGAATGCCGGAACACCGGGAGAAAACGTGTTGATCTGTGATGGAGTAGAGAAACACCTCCCTGGCAAAATCAGCCTGACCACCCAGGCAGGTGATATCATCAGTATTAGATCACCGGGTGGTGGTGGATGGGGCCCTATTTCAAAAGAATCGCGACACGAGAGCTAATTTCTATGAGCTGTGCCCTCCGTTTTTCTGCAGTGTGCGATGATGCTCGCACAAGCCCTGATGGCAAACTCGACTTGCATGGGGTCTACCATGATCTGTCAGCACCGGGCTTCCCAGCGAAGCAGGATCATCTTGTTCTCGTTCTCGTGATTGAATGGGGTCGCAAAGATCATGGTCGATTCCAGTTCAAGGCTGATTTGGAAGATTCAGAGGGCAATATTTCCTTGACAGTTGAAGGGGAAAGCGAAGTTCAAGCAGTACCAGAAGGCCACCCACCACCACGTAGCCAATTAGTTATGCCCATGGATAGCGTCGTCTTTCCAAAACCCGGACAATACGTTTTCCAAGTCAAGGTCAAAGGAGAGACGTTTCAAGGACCGGGGATCTACCTACGCGACCTGCCCGAGGAACAAGTAGCACAGCCTGAAAAGTGAGGCTTCCCAAGGGTTATCTGGGTATTTTCCACAAGAACAGTATCGCCTTCATAGTTCCATCTGCACTTGAGTGGGCACAGTCTATTCTCAGCTCCGGTGCTACCCTCTATGAGTGGGCAAGCCGACATTCCACAAAAGAGATGCTGGCCGGTCGTGGTCGCGTGTTCATATTTCGTGCTACAGGAAGTACAGAGAACGCAACACAATGGATCGTGCGTCACTACCAGAGAGGAGGCATCCTAGCCTCCCGTCTTGATGATCGGTATCTGGTAACTCAGACACCTCGGCCCTTGAAAGAGCTGCGGGCAAGCATAGAGGCACGCTCGAGGGGCATCCCTACACCACGTATTATTGGAGGTGCTGTGTACAGATCTGGAGTGTTCTACCGTGCAGAGCTCGTAACCGAATACTTATCTGATGTAACAGATCTGGCCTCAGTTATCTTCGGGGTGAAGGAGCGCAATATGGCGTTTTGCACCGCCGCGTTACACGCGGCTGGCACGCTTGTGAGCCTTCTCGAACAAAAGCGGGTAGTGCATGCTGACCTAAACGCAAGCAATATCCTAGTGAATCAGCCCGGAGGCGCCGCATCAGCACACGTTATCGACCTAGACCGATGCCGACTTCTTTCGCCAGCTGCACGTGCTCCCGTCAAACTTATGCGGCGTCGACTAGAACGTTCCCTTAGAAAACTGGCACAAAGGCATGGGCACCCTCTAGATGAGGTCTTATGGATGGCACTCCGCGATGGCTATGAGACACAGCCATCGCGAATGAAGAGCGACTGAAAAAACCGGATTCTCTAGCGTAGGGTGATTCTAGGGTCCGGACCACCCGAAAACAGCTTTCATAGTTAGAAAGGCGAACATAGCTAGCACCCCTAGCAGGGCTTCCCATTCCTTGTTTCGACAGTACCGCTTGAAACGGAAGCCATCCCTCTCACTATCTCTAGACCGTCTATACGGCAAAACCCTTGGAATAAGTAGAGGGACACTGCTTGCATATTCACGGTACGCTTGTCCAAAGAGCTTAGCGAGCCGGTTATGCTCTAGTGATATCGTCATGCCATAGACAACGATGAAGTAAGCTAAAAAGAGAAGTATCCACCCACTTGCTCCTCCGGCCACCGTCACGCCAATACCTATAAACAGAGTTCCTAAGTACAGAGGATTTCTGAGATATGCATAAGGTCCCGAAGTGATGAGTTCCTGATCCTTATCAATTGATCCAGCCGCCCAACCACGAACCAGGAGCCCCAGCACGGCAAAAGGGGTTCCCCAAAGCAAGAGCGTCGCTGTTGGATGGCAATACCACAAAAATGGCAATGTTACGGCCCAGGCAATGACCCGACGGTGATTTCCTGTATCCCAGGCCACGAGCCTCAGTGACCTTACCTACCCTCAACGCCTGACAATCGTATCCGGCTCTAGGGTGGCTCTATTCAATCTCCCTTCTCTTGCCGTGTCACGTGAATCAGGGTTGAGGGGCACCCCTTCCTGGATTGACCTTAAATGCAGTGTTAGTGATCCAGGAAACAGAGGGATGTTTGACTTCATATAGACCATGATTCTGCGGTCGTCATCTGTGAAATGGAGTTCCGCTTCCCCTCCCTGACCAAAGAGTCCATCGGTCTGGACGATAGGCTGAACCACAATCGTGCTGTACTTCACACCTTCCGTTTCATACTCATCTCGCCGAAGGACCTGGATCACGACCGGATTTCCATCTTCCTTGAAGTAACGGGAAAAACTGTATGTTTTCCCTACTTCGAGGGGAAGGCGCCGTATGAAGTAGATGAAGGCGATATCATCCAGTGGCAGAGAGGACGCTAGCGGTCCGGATTCGTCATTATCCGTGCGATGCCAAACCCTCCGATCTGGATAAAACTCATAATGCCGGTAGGACTCGTAGAAAGGCTCGTCAATCTCCCTTATGTAACGCCAACTCTGAAGTGTCTGTACGTCTATCCAGGTCGTGTAACTGTCATCAACACGTAGACCTGGAAGCCCACCTTTTATACCCATAACTGCGCGATAAGTCGGATGGCCCCGGATACTATCTAGGGCCTCTACCGTCATATGACCTTCGCCCGCATTGAAGATGCCAACCTTTACTTGGTAAACGAGATGTTCACCGGGCCCCCACGGAGTCTCAGCCGCCCACTCATCCACAGGGTATAGCACGGATAAGCTGTCCGTGAACGCTTCCTGATCAAACAGAAGATCAGCAGCCCCACTAGTCACTTGACCAAGCACAGTGACAGGAAAAGCGAAGGCCAAAAGGACTTGGAAAAACCGCTTAAGAGGCAGTGAGTTCATACACTCTGTGCACCTGAAGTTGGCCACAAGTCACGTCCCCGTAGCTTCATGAGACCCATCAGAGTGCTTAGTGGTCTAAAGCGAGACCCACGCTGCCTCAGATCATGCCTCACTTCTGCCGGAACTTCAGCAATCCTCCTCGCATGCGGGACCAGACGGCTGAGTAATTCTACGTTTGCTGCCCACCCTTCAGTTCTCATTAGGGGCTCATCGCCAGGGGCATCACGTAACGCTTTCTTAAGTACGATTACCCGGTATGCTCTCAGCCCGTTGAGTGGGTCAGAAACTGGAGCCCCTCGAAATACCGTCGACAGAGGCCACCGTGATAGGCTCCTCACAATCTTTACCCCCAAGGGCATCCGACGTCCATTCATGTCAGTAACACCTGCCACGATGTCAGCACCACCTTCCAGGATTTTCACCAGGCTGATGACATCATCTGGATTCTCAGTGAAATCCCCCTGAAGGACCACTGCGCAGTCGCGTTTAGGATACGATGCGCTCTCTACTACATGTCTAAGCAGTTTTTCCACAGACCGGCCGTAACCAATCTGATCCTGTGAACCTAGTAGAGTAAGTGGTAACACTCGCTGGTAACGTTCTAGGACCGCCTGAGTGTCATCGGTCGACGCGTCATCGTGAACCAAAATTCTGTAGTCCCTGCTAAACTCCCCAAGGGTATTCCTTATCTTCCAGAGCAGGACACCGATAGTGCGGCCTTCATTGTGTGCCGGAATACAGACGTAGATCACATTTCTTTCGATTGAAGGGCATATAAACCAAGGTCGGAACAGGAGCCGCCCTCGACCGACCATCGCCTTATACAGGCGCCTAAAGTCCTAGTTCCTAGTGAGTTTATCACGTTAGCATATCCGCTTGTCACACCCTGGTGCACTCTTCCATCTCCTGTGCTGCCAGAAATACTGCTCAGGAGACGACCTCACTGCCCGCTCTAGTGCCGCGGAGTGGGCAGCTGTAAGCCCTCTAATATCAGCATCAACTTCACCACTAGGTTGAAAGTCAATTCTCTCAAGAGATACTGTGTAACGCTGTCTCCATCCAGAATCTCGGAGTGCTATTCCAAGAAATATGGGTGCCCCTGTGCGGATTGCGAAAAGTGCAGGAGCTCGGGTAGTCGATGCCTCCCTACCAAAGAATGGAACTAATATGCCCCCTTTATGGGCATGCTGGTCTGCGAGAATCGCCACTACTCGTCCTCTTAGCAAACTGCGCGGCACCTCTCTCGCCACCTCATCCACATGGATTAGACCTATACCTAATCTTTTCCGGACTCCAGCGATTGCGTCACCAATTGCCTTATTCGCCATACCCTTCGCTATCGCATCAAGTGATATCCCGCGTGAAGTGAACGCCCCGCCTCCAACTTCCCAATTTCCGAGGTGTCCTGTGATGAGTATCACACCCCTACCCTCTTCGACTGCGGTCCGAAATAATGCCAAATCCGGGATGTGAATTCTCTCACTGAAGTCTTTATCTGTTACCCGGCTGAGCCTAAGCGTGGCGACAGCTTCTCTTCCTAAATGCGCATAGCTGGCCCTCGCAACATCATGACGCCACGAGTCTGTCTTTTCCGGAAATGCCAGAAAGAGATGTTCATCGACTTCAGTCCGGCGCACTCTCAGAACACTTCCCGCAATCCATCCTAAAAAAGACCCAACGCTCAGCGCTAGCACTTCCGGAAGAAATATGGCGACACTTGAGAAAGCCCTAAATGCTAAGTGCTCTATATAGTGTCTGACCTTCTGAAGTTTCATAGGCTGGAGGGAAATCTCAATAATTGCCCGTACTCATGAAGTCAGATCTCATCCGCAGGCCAAGAACTCCCCACCAAGTCCACCTCATTGAACTGAAGGTCATAAAGCCGCCGATAGAGGCCAGCCTTAGTTATCAGAGTTCCATGGTCACCTTGTTCTATAATTTCTCCTTTATCCATCACTAAGATCTTGTTCGCATTCAGAATCGTAGAAAGCCGATGCGCGATGACAAAAACAGTGCGCCCTGCCATTAAGTGACTCGTCGCTTCTTGGATGGCACGCTCTGCCGCAGGATCCACAGAACTCATTGCCTCATCGAGCACTAGGATAGGACGGTTCATCAGGAGTGCTCGAGCGATCGCTACGCGTTGTCTTTCACCACCGGAGAGTTCCACGCCTCTCTCGCCAACTATGGTGTCATATCCCCTTGGCATCTCCATGATAAAATCATGCGCATACGCAGCGGTAGCAGCGGCAACAATTTCAGAATGACTCGCTCCCGGACGACCATAGGCAATATTCGCACTCACTGTATCATGGAAGAGCACGGTGTCCTGAGAAACAATCGCGAATAGGGATCTCAGGTCTTCGATTCGCAACTGCCGGATGTCCAAACCATCAAGCATGATGCATCCCGCATCCACATCGAAGAAGCGACCGAGGAGGTCAACGAGAGTACTCTTCCCGGCACCGCTCGGGCCTACTAGGGCGATAACATCACCACGGCTTGCCTGAAAGGATATATCCCGCAGGACAGGTTCACCTCTGTGATATGAGAAAGACACGTCTTCAAAGTTGATAGCAGACTTAAACTCCCTAATTGAGTACGCGCCGGATACATCAGAGACCTCATGGGGGGTGTCAAGAAAGTCAAAAATGCGCTCGGCAGCTACAAGTCCCGGTTGAGCAATAGCCGGGAACTTTGCCACATTTTTTACAGGTGAATACAACTTCACTGAGAGACCAAGGAAACCGACGAATTCAGGACCAGTCACTTCTCCGGCCACAACAAGTCTGGCTCCAAGCCAAAGAATGACGACAGTACCAGCTGCTGCCAGCAATTCAGTGAGCGGTGGAGCAAGCGCACGGACAAACTCAGCACGCATGAAACGGCGAAAATACTCACCCGTGAGACCACTGAACCTCTCTCTTTCACGCTTCTCAGAAGAGGAAGATTTCACGAGGCGGATCCCGGAGAATGTTTCTTGAATGTGAGCAGTAATGTCACCTCCAAGATCCAGAACACTATGATCAAGCTTTCGAAGCACGCCTACGAGTGGTCCCCAGAAAATCATAGCAAGAGGTATTACCACAAAAGCAGCCGTAGTTAGTTGCCACGAAATTAGGACCATCGCTATGACTGCAACTGAAAACTCAAGACCAGCCGAGAGTACCTTGAATAATTCAGTCGTCACCAGTCTCCGGAATTGTTCGACCTCGGTGGTCAAACGGCTCACCACCTGTCCCAATCGAGTGCGATTGAAGAAGGATAAATCGAGGGTTATAAGGTGGCCATAAATTTGGTTTCTTAGGTCCCGGCTCACCCCCTGTTCAACTCGGGCCACAAAGTAGGTCCGAGAAAAGTGAAAGATATTTTTTATTAGAAACACTAGGATGATGAGTGCTATGATCCTGCCAATCGCCACGAGCGGGTCTCCTGCGATGTCGACCCATTGGTACACTGTAGCCTCAAGAAGGCGGTCCATACCGGTTGCACTAGCAAACCCGGTGCTGCCTGAGGCCGAGAAAAGTGTCTCTACGAAAGGAATCAGCAGTACGTACACCCAGGCGTCTAAGACTGCAAACAGAAAAGCAGAGACGGATGCCAAGACCAAGAAGACTCCGTGTGGAGTCATGAGTGGTACGATACGAGGAAGCGGAGAAATACTCTTCGGATGATCCCTGTTCGGCTTCATTGGCTTAGCAGGGGTCAATTAATAAGTAATCCGCATAAGGGCTATGTTTATTCATCAGATGGCTATCCGATAGGTGAACCAGGATGCTACCGGCTTGCCATCCCGAGTCGCTGGACGGAAAAGCCACTCTGCAGCCTGTCGGATAAGTCTTCGGTTAAAATCCTTGTCCTCCGGAACTGGATCTAAGTAGGTAGAGTCCGGGATTACACCACCACTCTCATCAATAAAAACCCACACCTGTATTTCTTTGCCACTTAGATCGTGCTCGTTGCTCAGGATAACTATGTCTCGGGGAGTCGCCGACATCCAACCCGAGGCACCTTGGTGGGGTATTCCGGAACCATCCCCGAGACCCGGCAGCTTATCAAGGCTAGGCCACTTACCGAATACGGGAACCGTGTCTCCCTCCATAATCTGAGCAAGCTTAACTTCTTGAATATCAATTTGGCTTGGGATCGGAATTGGTGAAGGTACGATCGGGAGATTGGGTGGGACCCAAATACTTAGAGCCCTCAACGAACCTTCGTCGACAATGCCTTCACTCTGTTCAGGGCCGGGTGTCATAGGGGGTGAGGTGGGAACAGCCGTGATCTTCCAAGTGAAAAAAACAAGAAAATGGACAGCGACGGACATAGCGATTCCGTTACGCCAAATCCTTCTTTCTCGGCGATGTCGATCCTTTATGCGGATTTCGGCTTTGTAACTCATTAAGGTTCTGATAGAATGCCATGGCCTGAGCCAATAGATACTACCCTGGGAACTGGCCTCTTTGTTTCCCGGATCACTGGGTACCCTGTCACTAGCCCAGCATCGTATCTAAGATCGGTCGCTACACGAAGGACTGTATAGGCCCTGGACATTTATGGAATCCCCAACCGCCAAGATGCAGAATCCCCAAACCTCTAAACTTGCTGCGTTCTTCGAACTTACGAAGCCTGGAATCGTCCTGTATGTAGCGATCACAGCCGGTGTAGGCGCATTCGTAGGATCTCGCGGCTCACTCCACATTTGGCTTGCATTCCATACGATACTAGGAACTGCGATCACCACAGCTGGAGCGCTTGCACTTAATCAGTACACGGAGCGAGATGCCGATCGAGTGATGATGCGGACTAAAGGGCGTCCAATCCCGTCTGGAAGATTATCAGCGCGATCAGCTCTTTATTTCAGCCAAGTCCTACTTTTGTCGGGGCTAGTATATCTCACCTATACTGTGTCGTGGCTACCAGCATTAATCGCGGCCTTCTCGGCACTCATATATCAGGCCGTCTACACACCGCTTAAGTCTCGTTCTTATGGAGCCACCTTAGCAGGAGGAGTACCAGGAGCCCTGCCGACGCTCATAGGTTGGAGCGCCGCAACTGGTACGCTGGAACCCGCGGGATTCGCTCTTTTTGGAATCACCTATCTATGGCAACTGCCTCACGTACTCGCTCTCGCATGGATGCTCCGGGAAGACTATCGACTCGTGGGCTTCAAGCTGATACCCAGAGGGGGTGGTCGAATCATCGGGATGCACATGGTTACAGCAACTGCTGCCCTACTACCGACAGTAGTCTCACCTAACATCCTAGGATATACCGGGGGCTGGTACCTGGCAGGTGCACTCGTGGCAACAACATACTTTCTCGTAGTCACGGTTTTCGCTGCTCGCAATATGACCAACGCAGCTGCTCGGAAGGTTTTCCAGACGTCACTCTTGTATCATCCGATACTCTTAGGCCTAATGTTGTTCGACACCATTCGTCTCTGAATAGACCATCATCGCCGCGGAGATTTCTTGATGCGTTACTTCATCGTCACAATGCTCATCGCGGTTGCACCAGTGTCCTTGTTAGGCCAGGAATCTGCACGACCAAGGGCCCGCGACCTTGGGCTTACTATCGGTATCTTCAATACTGGTGAGTACAACGCAATCACAGACGTGCCAGGTGTGCACGTTGGTCAAACTACTGTAGTTGAGGGCTCCCGTGTCCGAACCGGGGTAACGGCGATCTTACCTCACAAGGGCAATTTGTATTCGAGTCGTGTGCCCGCTGCAATCCATGTGGGTAATGGTTTTGGCAAGCTACTTGGCGTGACACAGGTGAAAGAACTCGGAGAGATCGAGACACCGATCCTCCTCACTTGCACCCTATGTGTGTGGAACGCAGCAGACGCTATGGTCGAATGGTTACTGGGCCAGGACGAGATGGAAAATGTGCGTTCTATCAACCCAGTTGTAGGTGAAACGAATGATGGTCGGCTGAACGATATCCGTTCGCGCCCTATAGAAGCCCATCACGTGGTCGCAGCGCTTGAGTCGGCCACGAATGGCCCGGTCACCGAAGGTGCTGTTGGCGCGGGCGCGGGCACAGTCGCTTTCGGCTGGAAAGGAGGAATCGGAACAAGCAGCCGTGTGCTACCTGAAAGCCTTGGTGGATACAATTTAGGTGTACTGGTCCAGTCAAACTTCGGTGGCATCTTACAGATTGGCGGTGCACCCGTGGGGATCGAACTCGGGCAGTATTCATTCTCAGGTCAAGTTTCACGAGAAGAAGCGCCCGGTCCAGAGGAGGATATCCATGAGTGGGGCTCAATAATGATGGTTATAGCAACCGACGCCCCGCTATCGGACAGAAACCTAGAGAGGGTTGCCCAAAGAGCAGTGATGGGGCTCTCGCGGACCGGATCGTATGCCAGTAATGGTTCGGGTGATTATGTAATCGCCTTCTCGACCGCTAATAGTGTTCGTCGGTCATCAGCTAGTGAAATACACGAAGTGGAAGATCTACCGAACGGGAGAATCAGCGCTCTTTTTCAAGCTACAGTCGAGGCGACTGAGGAAGCGATCTACAACTCGCTTTTCAAGGCAGAAACCGTCACGAGCAATGGACGCACAGTAGAGGCACTCCCAATCACCGAAACAGCCGAGATCCTTAAACGTTATGGAGTGATCCGGTAACGGAACCGGGAGACTCTCACTCCTGATAGGACTCGTGTGCCACTGCCGTATGGATCATTTGATCTATGTCAGCCTTGCTATACCCGAACTCTTGAAGCACACCACGTGTGTGCTCTCCAAGGAGTGGAGCACCTACTCCTGGTCCACTAGAGTCATGCCTATCGCCTGATCCTGAGAGTTTGACCGGTATCCCAAGTGAGCGAACAGACCCTGCCGTCGTATGCTCAACATCAACAACCATGCGACGAGCTTCGGTCTGCGGATGCTCAAGCATCTCACCCACTGATGCAACTGGTCCTGCTGGAACACCTGCATCTTCAAGCACAGTCAGCCAATGTTCAGTGGTATGCTCTCGGAAATGTCCGCCAAGAATCTCGACAAGATCCGCAAGGTTTGCCATCCGATCTGTATTCGTAACAAAGCGATCGTCACTGCCAAGTTCCCTCAGATCAAGAGCTTCCGTAAATCGGGTCCACGTTCCTTCATTTGAAGCTCCGACGTTAATCCAACCATTCTTGGTCTGAAATGCTTGGTACGGTGCTGCCATCGGGTGGGCTGAGCCCAAAGGAGCCGGAGACACTCCCGTCGCTAGTGCTATCGCACTCTGCCAGTACGTCTGTGTGATACCAGCTTCATAGAGTGAAGTGTCTACTCGCTGTCCTCGCCCAGTACGCTCCCGTTCCAACACGGCACAGACGACTCCAAAGGAAGCGAGAATACCTGCAGTAATGTCAGTGAGGGGTGCTCCTACCTTGACCGGCTCTCGATCCGGCCCTTCGCCAGTAACACTCATCAGCCCAGAGTAGCCCTGAGCAATCAAATCGAAGCCGCCCTGTGATGAAAGCGGACCCGTGCGCCCAAAGCCTGTGACCTGGCAATAGATTAGCCGTTCATTTAGCAGAGCCAGGTCCTCATAGCCTAATCCCATCCGCTCCATGGTTCCCGCACGAAAATTCTCGATCACAACATCTGCGGAGGACACCATCTGGCGCACAACTGCCCGACCCTCTTCGGTGCGCAGGTCGAGTGCCACTCCCCTCTTTCCACGATTAAGCATCATGAATGCCGCAGACTCACCCTCAATCTCGGGAGGCGAGAAGTACCGGGTTGTATCACCTCCCGGTAAACGCTCCACTTTTATGACGTCAGCGCCTAGATCTCCGAGAAATAGTCCACAGATCGGGCCCGCCATAACATGCGCAAGCTCGATGACACGTAAGCCCTCAAGTGGAGTCGACATCAGTTGCCACCCCTCACTACTGACCGCGGAACTTTGGAGGTCGTTTTTCAAGGAAGGCAGATCTCCCTTCCCTATAGTCATCCGTCTGGAAAGCCTCCAACGCCTCATCCTGCTCGGCCTTTGTAAGTGGCTCACTGTCCCGTTCCATAAGGCGCAGGATAAACCTCTTGTGCCATCGATTCACGAGCGGTGCTCCTTCAGCAATGCGGTTAGCAAGATCCCGACCCGCAGGTATCACCTCTCCATCCTCAACAATTCGGTTGACGAGGCCAATCTCGCTCGCACGTTCCGCTCCGATAAGATCACCAGTCAGAAGGATCTCAAGCACCGGACCAGGCCCAAGCAGGGTAATGAGTGGTTCTAGCTCATCATGAGACATCGTCAAACCAAGTCGGTTGATCGGAGCACCGAAACGACTTGACCGACCACAAATACGCACGTCGCAACATGCCGCGATCTCCATACCGCCTCCCACACACAATCCTTCAATCAAACCAAGTGTCGGGTGGCGACACTCGCGTACCGCATTCATGCCCTGAGTTATTGCCTCTGAGTAACGCCTTGCATCCTCAGGTGTATCACGTTGGTCCGCAAATGAAGATATGTCCGACCCAGTAGAAAATGATCGCTCGCCAGCTCCGCGTATGATCACACAGCCAATATCTAGATTTTTCGATAGCTCATCGAATGCATCCGCTAGAGCTGACCATCCCCCTAGGTCAAGCACATTGTGTTTCTCAGGACAATCTAGAACTACTTCTGCGACCCGTCCGTTGAGAGAAGTTCGAACCTGAGCGCTCATCGATAGAAGATTTCGACCAAGATCATAGGAATTGAAGGAACGTACGTTACAAGCAATAGCACTGCGAGAAGGACCGCAACGAAGTAGACGTTGACCTTGCTGACTTCCCAAATATCAGCCTTTGCCACCGAACATGCAGTAACTAGGACTGATGCTACTGGAGGAGTCTGCTGCCCAATCCCAAGATTGAGGGTGACAACAAGCCCAAAGTGAACGGGATCAATGCCCGCAGCCAGGACAAGCGGCATCACGATCGGGACAACGAGTATGATGGCAGCAGCTGAGTGCAGAACAAGTCCGATCACCAGAAAGAAAGCATTGAGTAGCAGCAAGATCGCCCACCGATCCTGTGTGAGGCTCATTATGCCTTCAGCAACCCGTTGAGGCACACGGACTTCGGTCAGATAGTCTCCTAATAGAGCCGAAGCAGCTACCAACAGCATTACCACAGCCGTCTGGGTACCACCCTCCAATATCGCAGTTTTGAGATGGCCCCAATCCAGTTCTCGGTACACCACGCCACCAATGATAACTGCAGCAACGACTGCGAGGCCTGCACCTTCGGTGGCAGTGACCCAACCTCCGAATATTCCACCCAATATGATCAACGGAAGGGATAGCGCCCACATGGCCTCTTTAAAGGTTTCCCAAACGCGAGCAAGCTTGAACATCTCTTCTGTCGGAAAATTGTGCCGACGAGCTAGCAAGTACGCTACAAACATCATCATCAGGCCACCCAGCACTCCGGGAACAATCCCAGCAACAAAAAGCTCTACAACCGAGCTACCCGACATGACACCATATAGGATCATCGGTATCGAAGGTGGGATGATGACGGCCAACGTTGCCGAGGATGACGTAACAGCGGCAGCGAAGGAACTCGAGTAACCTTTGTTCTTCATCGCCGGAATCAGGATCGATCCAAGGGCCGCAACATCCGCAACAGCCGAACCGCTGATCTCTGCAAAGAAAAGCGAGGCACTGATCGACACCATTGCAAGGCCACCACGTACAAAGCCCACCATCGCAGAAGCGAACGCAACCAGCCTTCGGCTGATTCCAGATGCGTTCATGATTGCGCCAGCCAAAATAAAGAGTGGGATCGCAATCAGCGGGAACGACGTTGCCCCGCTGAACATCACCAACCCCACGTTAGGTATAGATCCAACACCTCCAGGCCCTGTGATCATTGCCAGAACAGAGACCAGGCCCAAAGAGATCGCTATCGGGATACCGATCAGAACAAGTACAAGTAATACAACCCCTATCCCGAGGAGACTCATTAGACCCCCTCACCGGTTGGGGAGCCGGAATCTGGGGATGCCTTTGAGGGTTCCGAGACGGGGTGTTTCATGGCATCAGGAAGTGACAGCAGCTGCGCTGCAATGAAGAACATGGCGCCGATCGGAATGACCGATTGAGCAACTGTTGCTGGCACCCATGGGAGTGAGACTAGCGTCGTGCCACCCAGAACACTTAGCACCTGCATTCCTGCCCAGGTAAGTATTACGAGAAAGGCGAGAACAAGAACCTCGGCAACCAAAACCACAAGAAGTCTCAGGTTGCCTGAGAGTTTATTCACCAGAGTTGGCACTCCGATGTGGGCCCTATGTAAAGCAGCTAATGCTGCCCCATAATAGGTCAGCCAAGCAAGCAAAATAGAGGCAACTTCATCGTACCATACTAGGGATGCTCCACTCTTCCGGAAGACAACCCCTACAACGACAACTAGAGCGAGCGAAGCCATCAGGAAGAGCACCAGCCCTTCCAGAAGCTTTCCTAGCCCAGTTCGAGCCTTTGTTAGCGTCACCGGAGCAAATTCAGTTTGACCCTGCTGCAACGGAACGCTCAACGAGACGATCTCCCCCCTCAACTGCTCGGCCAAACTCGTCGTAGATCTCTTTACTTGCTACTAAGAATGCATCTCGATCAGGGCGCGTCACCTTAACTCCCTCCGCCTCGACTTGAGCTAGGAGTTCCTCGTCAAGCCGAGCTGCTGTTTCGTGAACAAAAGCCTGAACCGAGCGAGCTTCCTCCTCCAAAATCCGGCGGACGTCATCTGGTAACGTTGTCCAATGAGAAGCTGAAACCACAACGTACCCAGGGGTATATACGTGACCAGTGAGCGAAAGATGCTCCTGAACTTCATAGAGTTTGGATGCCCAAATCTGTGCGAGCGGGTTCTCTTGCCCATCTATCACACCAGTCTGTAGTCCTATAAATACCTCGGAAAGCGCCATTGGAGTCGGGTTGGCACCCAAGGTTTGAAAGAGCTTTACACGCCAAATACCGCGAGGTGTTCGAAGCTTAATTCCCGAAAGATCATCGGGACTTGCAATTGGTCGAGTGTTATTCGTCACATGCCGAAAACCATTTTCCCATAGAGCAATGATCTGATAGCCCTCTTGTTCTGAGAGCGGTACTAGTTCAGGCCAAACGACCTCTTCTTCAATTTCACGCATGTGCGCTCGGTCCCGCACAAGATAGGGCATCTCAAATAAGCCAAACGCATCTATCTGTGAGGACATAACGGTGGACGGCAGTGCAAAGTCTATCGTACCAAGCTTGATCTTCTGCAGCAGCAATTCATCGCCGCCCAGTTGACTCGAGCCATATACCACGACCTCGAATCCATCCAGTCGCTCGTTGGCTCGACGAGCAAATTCTTCGGCGGAAAGAGCAAACAGAGACCCCGGTTCACCGACATGACCAAACGTAAGTTCACGTGGGCCACTTGCCCTGTCTGCACAGCCACTAAGTCCCAGGACGAAAGCGGATACTGCCACCAGGAAAGGTACCCGAGTTAGCATCGGTAGGGCTAATACAATCTCACGATTCCAGTTCATCAACCTTATTCTCATTAAGCAGGAATGCCATGGCGGCCGAAACCCCCTCCCTGTTGACCGGTACCCCGGCTGAAACCAACCCCATCTCCACACCCGCAAGTGTCCCCATAAGTGACAGAGTGTTGAAGTCACCAAGATGTCCAACTCTGAAGATCCGACCCTTAAGCATACCAAGACCTGTTCCCAAAGACATATCAAATCGCTCCAAAATGATCCTTCGCACCTCATCTGCATCGACTCCGTCCGGCATCATAACAGCCGTTAATGCGTTGCTGGACTCAGTAGGATCCAATGGGTAGCTCTCTAGACCCCAAGCAGAAACCGCCGCTCGAGCAGCCCCCGCAAGTCTTGCATGGCGCTGCAATACCTCGGAGAGGCCCTCTTCACGAAGCATTAACAGTGCTTCGTCGAGCCCAAAGAAGAGGTTTGTGGCCGGTGTGTAGGGGAAAAAACCCTTCTTGTTAAATTCTAAATGATCCTGCCAACACCAGTATGAGTTGGGTAATCCAGCTGATTCACTAGCAGCAAGAGCAGCCGGACTTAGTGCGACAAAGGACAGGCCAGGAGGAAGCATAAGCCCCTTCTGGGAACCAGTTACCGTTACATCCACTCCCCATTCATCATGCCGGAAATCAGTCGCTCCAAGAGATGACACTGTATCAACCATGAGAAGCGCCGAATTCCTGGATTCTCTCAAAGCGTTGCCAATCGCTGCGACATCACTGGTTACTCCAGTCGATGTTTCATTGTGTACCACTAAAATAGCCTTGACGTTGAGCCCCTGATCCGAATGGAGTGCTTCCATGACTGCATCGGCGGTCAGGCCCCGACGAGAATCCCAGGGTTTGAACTGCACCTGCAGACCAAAACGCTCAGCAACCTCTGCCCACTTTTCAGCAAAAAAACCTTGGTTGAACGCCAAGACACCATCACCGGGTGACAGCACATTGGTGATTGCTGCCTCCCATGCACCTGTTGCAGACGACGGATAGATCAGTACAGGATGTTCGGTTCTAAAAACCAGCTTCATTTCCTCTAAGAGCCGATGGGTCATCGCTTGGAACTCGGGGCCACGATGATCAATTGTCGGCCGCGACATCGCGCGTAACACACGCTCCGGCACATTGGTTGGTCCCGGCAGTTGTAGGAAGTGGCGTCCGCTTTGGTAGGTCACGAGCTTCTATGGTTGGGTGCAACCCGGGTCGGGGAGCGGTAGACTCACGCCGACGAGAAGGTTCAACTTACACAGTCCCCTATCGCCCGACACCACCACCCATGGCTACAAGCCAAATCCAACCCGGAGATCCGGGGCTTGAGAAGAAGCTCCGAAACGTAGTGGAAGGACAAGTGCATTTTGATGCCTTCACACGTGGAATATTCTCTACTGATGCTTCTCACTACCAGGTCGAACCGCTCGGTGTTGTCTTTCCTGCAACCGCAGAAGACATCCAGGTAGTCATGGAAGTAGCGCAGGAGGAGAACGTTCCTGTGCTTCCGCGCGGTGCGGGAACCTCTCAGTGCGGCCAAACGGTAGGTCGTGCGATCGTCGTTGATGTTAGCCGCCATCTCACCCAACTGGGTGGTGGGAATGAAGATGAGATCGAAGTCGCATCCGGGGTGGTCCTAGATCACTTGAACGCTCATTTGCGGGATCGGCATCAGTGGTTCCCAGTCGATCCTTCTACTGGGAGTCGTGCGACACTAGGGGGAATGGCGGGGAACAATAGCGCCGGCGCTCGCTC
>CAWVZF010000036.1:0-20249 GCA_963934665.1 uncultured bacterium
TCACGGAAGCTGAAAAAAGAGAGGACGCCCTCCATAAAACAGTTAAACAGCGTGACGAAGTGGTCTCGATCGTCTCTCATGACTTGCGTAACCCTCTTGGTGTCATCGCCGGCGCTGCAGATGCCCTGATTGAGCTTCCTCTAAACCAAGAAGAACGAGAAAGACAAGCCAAGATTATCACCCGCGCAGCGGGCAGGATGAGCCACCTCATTGAAGACTTACTCGACGTTGCGCGGATTGAGGCAGGAGCATTCGTCGTTCGTCCCTCAGCCGAAGAGCCGATCTCGGTACTCGAGGAGGTTCGCGACATGTTTGAAGTGCAAGCTGATGAAGCACAGGTCTCTCTTGTAGTTGGGCCAGTATCTGACGTTCTTGTCCGTATGGATCACGACCGGGTTGTCCAAGCACTAGCAAACTTGGTAGACAATGCTCTCCGTTTCACTCCAGAAGGTGGAATGATCACATTGAGTGGTACGGCTCTAGATAAGAAAACGGTGTCCTTATCAGTTTCTGATACTGGAGTTGGACTTGCTCAGGATGCGTTGGACAACCTATTCAGTCGTTTCTGGCAAGCTGAGGGAGATAGGAAGGGGCGAGCGGGGCTTGGATTGGCCATCGTGAAAGGTGTGATCGAGGCACATGGTGGGGAAGTTCGAGTTGAGTCAGATCCAGGCATAGGATCAACCTTCCATCTGGTACTTCATCAAGCTTGAGTAAGCCGTAGAGCATTAGTCTTGCGTGTGGCGATAGCGAAAGCTCAGATCTGCCCAGGACTCGATCGTTGGCTCCATATTACCCTAGCTTACACCTAGGAGAGCATATATATGTCCTCGGTCAGAGGTCACTCTTTTACAGCGGGTAATGAGGACACTATATAGGTTATCTTTTCATTATCGGTTGACCCCTGATCCTTTTGTTGCATAAACTATGCAGGTTGGGGGTGTTGTGATCGCTTTTCTCGGATCTCAGCGCTCTTTGCTAGGTATGAATTTTAATGAGGTTCGGTACTAGTCCTAACGGGTCCTTCTTATAGGACAGGAACAGAGGGGGAGACCCCCAGGGAGATCCAAGCCCATGCTCGGACGGATACGCCTAATCCTAAGCTTCGTTCTGGCCATCCTTTTGGTTGGCCCAGTGACTCTGGTAGCTCAAAACCAGGGCCGTTTCAATGTTCTCATTCCGTACTTCGAACCGCTCGGCGATGCCGATGACGATTTCGGTAAGGATGCATCTGAGGAGCTTCGTGACCTCATCAACACGCTGGCTACTCATCAGCCTGTAGACGAAGATGATATTGAGGATGAGGCAGATCGCTTTGATCTAGATATGGAAGATTTGAACTGCATTCGGACTCGACAACTCTCATCGCAAATGAATGCTGAGGTAGCGCTCTGCGCTTCTTACACGGAGAACCCAGACAAGTCTTGGACAGTGAACGCTGAGTTCTGGGATATTCAATCTAACGAGTCGTTCACGATCTCTGAGATTACGGTTGGTGAGAAAGAAGAAGAAGTAGCAGCCACCCACATCTTTACAGAATTTGATCTCTACGTCCAACAAGTAAGAGCAGCTGCTATCTGTGGCGATTACTTCGCTAGTCAGCAATGGGAGAACGCTCTCCGTAACTGCGACCAAGCGCTCGAACTGAACACCAATGCAAATGAGACTAGGTATTTACGAGGCCGCATCCTCTATGAGATGGAACGTTATCCTGATGCACTCGAAGAGTTAGATAGAGTTCTCGGTGTGAACGGGTTTCATGAGGAAGCGCTTCAGCTAGCTGGCTATATCGCGACAGTCGAAGAGCAGCAAGATAAAGGTCGAGAGTATTACGGCCGCTACCTTGAGCTAAATCCTGGCAACGCCGCAATTCGTATGCGGATTGCTTATGATCTTGCTCAAGCCGGTGACCCCGTAGGTGCAATGGACTTCATTCAAGTGGGCCTCGACGTCGATGCTGAGAATGTTGATCTCTGGGAGCAGTATGGGGGTTTTGCATTCAGGGCAGCAGGTGATGCACAGCAGATGGCCGCATTGAGCGCAAGTGACGATGCAGGTATCTCCCCAGAGGCACAGGAGTACTACCGCCGAGCCATCAACGCGTACGAGAGGGTTTTTGAAGGTAAGGGGGCCGAGACGCCGATCGGGCATATGAGAAGTATCTTGGCCGCTTACATTCAGCTCGAAGAGTTGGATGCCGCAATCGAATTTGGTGGAAAGGCACTTCAGACTCATGGAGAGGAAGACGTGCTTTGGTCATTCTACGCTGATGCTCTTCAGCGAAATGGGAGGCTTGACGAAGCGATCGCGGCACTTGACCGAGTAAGGGAAATCAACCCGTCGCATCCAAGCGCCAGCCTCCGTCAGGGGAACTGGCTAATCGAGGCAGGTCGTATAGAGGACGCGGTAATGGTGCTCAAGGATGCTGTGACTAATAACCCGGCACAGGCTGAACAGGCAGGACGGATGATTTTCAACGATGCCTATCAGAAGGGTTACCAGCAGAAAGAGTATGCTTATGCTATCGCTGGCATGACTATGGCTAAGGAATTTCCTGGTCTAAGTGAAGGGCTAGTGAGCCAACTCAACTTCTGGCATGGTTTCAGCATCTACCAGGCTGCGGTTGTTGAGCAGGAGCCTCAGACACTTGGTAGCGCAAATTCAACTCTGCCGAAGTTTCGAGAAGCAATGGGACTACTGGGGCAGAGTGGGGATTATCCAGGTACCGTCAATGTGAATCTTACCCAGGTGCTGGAAAATCTGACTACATATGTGGAGATCCAAGAGGCAATCATCAAGCGAGGAGAGTAAGTTTGGCTTGATCGCTTGACCGATTATTCACTGGATTAAGGCGCCCCGAGGCTATTCGCCTCGGGGCGCCTTCTTTGGCCCCTGACCCACTCTCATCCACCAGCCTTAGCCGACATCTTCGGTTTTTATTCGTATTCCTGAAAAATTGGTCTTATGGGTGAATACGAGATCATCTTTCTGATAAAAGGGCTTTCTGCACATCAGCTACCCCTTTTAAAAACCAAAAATTAGCAAAAAAAGACCCTTGACGTCGCGATCCAGCAATGTGTATGTTGCTCCATAGTATCCCACTTCATCCCACTTCGTACCACAATAGGCCGGGATTTGACTGGTTTTGTCGGGCAGTACGAGCATCAGATGGACGAGAAGGGGAGGGTCAGTCTCCCTTCGGCATTCCGCCGTGAGGCTGACACCGACCGCTTCGTTCTTCTTCAATGGGAGAAGCCGTACCTCACGCTTTTTCCGGGACCCAAGTGGGCAGAGGTCCAGGAGCGGCTTCTTGAATACCGACGGAACGATCCTAGCGCCTGGAATCATGTGAGGTTGATTGTTGCGAATGCGGTGGAGGTCTCACCAGATAAGCAGGGGAGAGTGCTAGTACCAGCCAGCCTTCAGGAGGCTGCCGGGCTTTCGGGTACAGTACTCGTCAGCGGGAATCTTGATCGGGTTGAACTCTGGAACCCAGCCACGTATTCAGAGGATGTCCGTGAGCCTGTAGATGACCTTGGTAACTTTGCTCACAGGCTCTTCGGATGAGTGAAACTAACTCGGGACCGACTGCAGCCGGGATGCCGCTAGAGAACGGTAAAGATTTGGAGAGCTTCCACGAACCTGTATTACGTGCTGAATTATTGGACTTCCTCCAGCCTGGCCCGAATCAACTCTACTTGGATGGGACTGTGGGAGGAGGAGGCCATGCACGGCAGATTCTTGAGGCCTGCGAGGATTGTCTGCTCTTGGCGGTTGACCGAGACCCAGAGGCTCTTTCCGTAGCAAGAACAGCCTTATCCGATTTTAGGGATAGAGTGCGTTTTCTCCATGGTCGATTCGAGATGGCCTCAGAAGACACTGAGGTACGTGATCGGGGTCTAGACGGTGCGTTTCTAGACCTCGGTGTGAGTTCCCATCAACTCGATTCCGATAGCCGTGGGTTCACGTTCCGCCGTGGCGTGGCACTAGATATGCGTATGGATACGTCGCAGGGACATGATGCGAGAAGATTCCTTGCAGACGCGAGTGAAACACTACTCACAAGTGTCTTCCGTGATTTTGGTGAAGAACCTAAGGCGAGGCGGCTCGCAAGGGAGATAGTGAAGCGCCGTATGACGAGTCCTCTTGAGACAAGTGACGATCTCGTGGCGGCCCTGCTAGTAGCCCTTGGGCGTTCACCATCGCCTCAGGACAAAGCTAGGATCTTTCAGGCTATTCGAATTGCCGTGAATGAGGAGGTTGAGTCGTTGCAGCTGGCTTTACCGGCGATCCGTGAGGTGTTGAACGAAGGTGCCGTGCTGGTTGTGATCGCATACCACTCAATTGAAGACCGTGTCGTTAAGAATGCGTTTCGGGATTGGAGTAAGACCTGCATATGTCCTCCGAAACTTCCGATCTGTGCTTGTCGCGGACGTGCGTTGGGAAAGACGCTAACAAAGCGTCCGATCAGGCCTCATCCGGGCGAAATTGAGACAAACATTCGAGCACGTAGTGCCCGCATGCGTGCCTGGCAGAGGGCAGCTTAATGAAACCGGGCACCCTGGGCCGCACTGTATTTGCATTTGCAGTTGTTCTTGGCTTTGGTGCCTTGAGTATGGGCGTGACCTGGAGGCAGAGCCGAGCTTTTGAGACACAAAAATCGCTCGATAGCTTGAGACAGGAAGTCTCAGTCTCTGAGGCTGAGCGCGTGAGGCTAGAGCAATTCATCCAGGTACTTGAAAGTCGGCAGAGGATTGTCCCGAAAGCTCAGGAAATCCTAGGCATGCATACGCCATCTGGCAACGAATTGGTGCTTCTGCTAGCTCAGGAGAGAGCACCATGAAGCGTCGCCCTAATCAATCCGATCCTAGCCCCTGGCGTCGCAGGATACTGCTTGGCTTCTGGCTTGCCATCTCATCACTCATTTGTGCTCGCGCGATTCAAATCCAAGGCATGCAGTCATCCCATTGGCGTGAATTAGCTGAGAATCAGCATCAACGTGAAGGAGAAGTCCCAGCTGAGAGAGGGTCTGTAATGGATCGTGATGGATTGCCACTTGCTCTCTCGCAAGAGCGTTTCAAGATCGGTGTCGCTCCCCACGAGCTAAGAGATCCAGCTAAAGCTGCAATCCTTCTCACCTCAAGCTTGGGGATTTCTTCGTCTAAGGCTGGGGGAGTGACCTCGAACGGAAGACTTTGGAATGTTATCCCTGGTCGCTATCCACCTACCGTCCAAGAAGCTCTAAATGAGGTTCGGGGGATCTACCTCGACCGTGAGTTCCAGCGGTATCACCCTCACGGAGATCTCGCGCGTGGTGTTCTTGGCGCTGTACTCGACAATGAGGGAACAGGGGGGATTGAGCAGGCTTTCGAAGAAATCCTCAGGGGAATTCCGGGCAGGGAAGTCGTTGCAAGAGATAATACGGGGCAGGCGATTCCTGGGGAGCGTTATGTCTTCGAGCCACCGAAGTCGGGTGGAGACATAGTTCTCACGCTTGATATGGATCTCCAGGAGATCGCACGACAAGCACTTGAAGAGTCAATTCTGGAAACTGAGGCTCGAGGTGGTGACGTCCTCATAACTATTCCAAATACTGGAGAGATCCTCGCTCTTGTCTCCATTCGGGATGGCAAGACCGCTTCGCTTTCCGCAATCAATACACCCTATGAGCCGGGATCAACGTTCAAGCCATTCACCGTCTCTGGTCTTATGGAGAATGATCTCGCGTCCCTGAAAGACACCGTGGACGTAGAGAATGGCACATGGACAGTTGCTGGCAGGACACTTCACGATGTTCATAGTGAGGGTCGCATGTCGATTGCTGATGCACTCCGCGTGTCATCGAACGTAGGAATAGCAAAAGCAGCTAGTAGAATGTCCCCACGCATACAGTACGAGACTCTCAGGGATTTCGGCTTTGGAACGCAAACCGGAATCCAAATCCCTGGTGAGGTCGGCGGCACTCTTCGCAAGCCCGAACTCTGGTCTTCTCAATCTCCAGCTTCGCTTGCCATAGGATACGAGGTATCCGTGACTCCGCTGCAGATGGTAATGGCTTACGGTGCCCTCGCTAACGGTGGCCGATTAATGCAGCCTCTACTCGTTAAGGAGATCCGGGAAAGCGACGGTAGCCTTACAGAGAAATTTGAGCCACGGATGGTTCGCCAAGTTATCCCAGAGGAGATTGCGCAAGGAATAGGGGGAGTGCTGGTAGATGTTGTTGAAGATGGAACCGGCACGTCAGCGCAGCTTGGAACATTCCAGGTGGCGGGCAAGAGCGGCACTACGAGGCTTTATTCTCCGGAGGGTGGATACGAGACTGGAGCGTACTGGTCATCGTTCGTAGGGTTCTTCCCTGCGGACGATCCCCAACTCGTGGTTTTTGTGAAGTTAGAGCGCCCTCAAGGAGCCTATTATGGGGGTGCTGTGGCTGCTCCTGTGACCCGAGTCACGATGCAAGCTGCTCTCGCTGCAAGTGGGAAGCATATCGACCGGACGCGTCTACTCCAGTCTGGTAAAGCTGCTTTACCGCTCGCTGCATCAACCCCAACTGCGGCATTCGTAAATCAGGAATTGGATTTTCCCACGGATAGGCTAGATGAACCAGAGATGCCCGTGGGTATGAGACTTGCTGGTGGTGGAACTGCGAGTGAAGGGATTTCAGTTCCACCCTTAACCGGAGTGCCTTCAAGGATTGCCGTGCGTCGGCTCCATGCACTGGGTTTACGCGTCTCTGGTCCACTGGGTGGAGAGATACTCGGCACGGAACCTGGTCCCGGGATGCAGATGGTTAGAGGGGATACGGTAGCACTCATTGTGCGCCCGAGGACTAATCGTGATTGAGACCACTTCCACTCTAGGTAAGGTGGGCGAGATCCTCCGGGTGGCTGGACTCCTTAGGGAGTTTCACGGCCCGGAGGATCTTGCCGTTATGGGGGTATGCCAAGACTCACGAAAGACACGCCCCGGAGATCTCTTCCTTGCTTGGCAGGGAGATTCGCTCGATGCACATGACTTCGTTGCTGATGCTGCCTTCAATGGAGCAGTTGCAGCCGTTGTTGAGCGTAAGGTCGATATTGAGGTACCTCAGATCGTCGTTACTGATGGACGGCACTCAGCAGCATTAGTAGCCCGCGAGGTTATTGGTAGCGGAAGTAGACGCATGTTCACGGTTGGTGTTACGGGTACCAATGGAAAAACCACGACGGCGCTTCTTGCTCGGTACTTGATGGGGCAAAAAGTGCCGACAGCTGCGATTGGTACGCTCGGGGTTTTTGATGAACAAGGTGTTCGTCCAGGTACCGAAGGCCTGACGACTCCTGGTCCTGTACAAGTAGCAATCTTTCTTCGGGAACTTGCTGATGGAGGGATGGAAGCCGTTGTGATGGAGGCATCCTCCCACGCGCTTGATCAACATCGTGTAGATGGAGTCATTTTCGATGTTGGATTATTCACAAATCTTTCCCACGATCATTTAGACTACCATGGGGATATTGCTGAATACTTTGGAGCTAAGGCCCGCCTAGTAGAACTAGTCGCTTCTCAGGGAACTCTAGTCATAAACGGTGATGACCCAGCCTGGAGTAAATTAGATGCGAATGGGCGCTCGGTTCGCACGTTCGCTCTCAACAATCCAGCTGATGTCCATGCAGAGTCAGTTCAAATGGGTCCAAATGGCTCTGATTTTACGCTAGTGATCGACGGTGAGCGAAGGGAAGTCAGGTTTCCACTACTTGCCCGCTTTAATATCGAAAATGCGTTAGGTGCAGCTGCTGTGGGAGCAGCTTACGGCCTTTCGATTGACGAAATTGCTTCAGGGCTCTCCACCGCACCTCAGGTAGCGGGACGACTGGAGACAGTGGCAACCGAGCCGTTCACTGTTCTTATCGATTTTGCACATACTCCCGCAGCTCTCAAGAGTGTTCTTGAAGCGTTACGACCCCTAACCCAGGGTCGACTGATCGTGGTATTTGGTGCTGGCGGGGATCGGGACAGGATGAAGCGTGGTCCAATGGCAGCTGCTGTGGCGCGGAGTGCTGATGTTGTTGTGCTCACCTCTGATAATCCTCGTACAGAAGATCCTGAGCAGATTCTTGATGACCTCGTTGAAGGACTAGATGGAAAAGTTCACGAGCGTGTCGTTGACCGAGATGACGCGATTCAGTTTGCATTCTCGACAGCCCGGGAAGGTGATACGCTAGTCTTGGCGGGGAAGGGTCATGAAACCTATCAAGTAGTTGGCGATGAGCAGCGACCTTTCGACGAGCGAGCGATTGTCCAGGACTACTTAGCGGAGTTAGGGGCCTCATGAGTCAGTTCACATGGACTGACCGTTCGGTTCGTCAGGCGCTCACCTTAAGTGCTGATCTGGCTGATCCTTCAATAGAGTATGCCAACGTCTCTACAGACTCGCGCTCGGTTGGGGAAGGAGCACTCTATGTCGCACTCGTGGGTGAGCGCTTTGATGGTCACGACTTTGTGGTGGATGCCTTAGCAAAAGGGGCAGCTGGTGCGGTGGTCTCGAGGCCAGTGGAGACTAATCCGAGTGCCCCCCTTTACCCGGTGGATGACACCCTAGTTGCACTTGGATCGCTTGCAACTTTTCGACGTAGCGCCCTAGACGTTCCAGTTGTCGCAATCACAGGATCATCAGGAAAGACTACGACGAAAGACCTTACCCGAGCCGCACTTGGGATGACGCGAGCAGTGCATGCGACCCCTGGCAATCTCAACAACCGCATCGGGATGCCACTGACACTGCTCTCAACTCCTACAGAGGTTGAGGTCGTCTTGCTCGAGATGGGCTCGAATGAGCCGGGGGAGATTTCTACGCTCTCTGCTATAGCTCGCCCAGATATAGCCGTCGTGACCACTGTAGGAGAGAGCCATCTTGATAGGCTTGGTTCCTTTGCCGGTGTACTGGACGAAAAACTAGACTTGTTTAGGAGTATGACAGAAGGCGGCCGCTGTGTTGTTGGCGATAAGCCTGCGGCACTGGTAGACGCTGCACAAGCAATTTGCTCAGATCTTCGCATTGCCGGTTGGAGCGAACGCGCTGACCCTGACCTCAGGCCAGAAGAATTCGAACTTGATGTCTTCGGGGCACCTCGTTTCAAGTGGCGAGGGCATCCTGTGACTCTCGCACTGCCCGGCCGTCATTCTGTGGTAAATGCTCTGATTTCTCTGGCCATCTCCGAACTTGTGGGTGTTAGTCCCCGAGATGCTGTCCGTGGTCTGGCTTCTGCTGAAATCTCTTCTCTCCGTTGTGAGATTCGCCAGATCGGGAATGTGAAAGTGGTTGCTGATTGTTACAATGCGAACCCGCAAAGCTTGAGAGCAGCACTGGAGTTACTCAGTGACCAGCCTGGCAATTCACGCACTGTTGCCGTCCTCGGTACCATGTTGGAACTGGGTCATGAGGCTGCCCGGCTTCACGAAGAAACTCTCGAATATGCGCTCGGCCTGAATATCGACTTGGTGGTAGCGACGGGAGGATTCGCTGAAGCTGCCGAGGCACTAGAAGTGGATGAGCCCGAGGTTATTCGATCTAGGGATTGGAGGAAGGCTTACCCAGCACTCCGTGACTGGCTCAAGGGAGATGAGGTTCTTTTACTCAAAGCTTCGAGAGGAATCGCTCTGGAGGCCATGCTTCCTCTTCTGGACTCAGATTTTGGTAGTAAAGATACCAGAATCGTGGTGGGAGAAGCCTAATGCTCTACCACCTCATGCCCAGCCTTTCGGACGTGAACTTCGTCTTCAATGTATTCCGCTATATAACATTCCGGGCAGCAGGTGCGGTCGTGACTGCCCTCCTGATTGCATTCGTGCTTGGTCCGATTGTTATCCGGCGTCTTCAGCGTGCCAAGGTTGGCCAAATCGTTCGAGAAGTAGGCCCGGAATCACATTGGTCAAAGGCAGGGACTCCAACGATGGGTGGTGTGATCATCATCATGTCCACGGTTCTTTCCACTCTTCTTTGGGCTGAACTGACGAACTGGTACACGGTTATTGCACTTGTCGCCCTCATATGGATGGGAATGATCGGTTTCCTTGATGACTATCTGAAGGTAGTGCAGGGGAAGACACGTGGGTTGGTTGCCAAATACAAGATGATTGGCCAGTGGAGCTTTGGCCTTGCTCTAGGAGCGTTCCTAGTGTTTAACCAAATCTCGCCGCATGCATCTACCGCGACTGCCGTACCCTTCTTCTCGGATGTTCAAGCAAGGTTCGCAGTCTGGTCATTTATCCTATTCACAGGGGTTGTTGTATCTGGTTCATCGAATGCGGTAAACCTAACTGACGGACTAGATGGGCTCGCCGCAGGATTGGCCGCAATAGCAGCCGTGACATTGGGTATTTTCGCGTACATCGCTGGTCGTTTCGACATGTCCGAGTACCTAGGGTTTTTCTACCTACCAGGAGCAGGTGAGTTAATGATCTTTGCGGTCGCACTTGCAGGTTCGGCGATCGGGTTCCTCTGGTACAACGCCTATCCAGCTCAAGTCTTTATGGGTGACACAGGCTCATTGGCTCTCGGGGGTGCTTTGGGAGTGATGGCGATCTTACTCAAGGCCGAATTTCTGCTGGTTATTGTAGGTGGAGTCTTTGTCATGGAAACCCTGTCTGTAATCATCCAAAGGGCTTGCTTCGTGTACACGCGCCTCCGTTTCGGAGAAGGGCGCCGGGTTTTCAGGATGGCACCCATTCACCACCACTTCGAGGCACTTGGCTGGCCTGAGACGAAAGTGGTAACACGCTTTTGGATCATTGGGATTCTCTTCGCGATGCTGGCCATTAGCACACTGAAAATAAGGTGAGAGGACATGCCGTACTGGAACGAAGAAGCCGTTCGGAGTAAGTGGAATGAGCGGACTAACTGGATCACATATAGCTGTCATTGGCCTTGGAGCAAGCGGTCTTGCCGCAGCTCGATTGGCCCTCGATAAAGGAGGAGATGTCTATGTCTCGGATCTGCGCATTGAACCCGAGGTTACAGCTCGTCGAGCCGACATACGAGAAAGAGGTGCCCAAGTTGAACTGGGAAGGCACGATATTAAACGATTGGCAGAAGCTGACGTGGTTGTCGTCAGTCCAGGAATCCCCCCCCACGCTCCGGTACTCAGAGCACTCCAGGATCGGGGTATCCGGTGGATATCCGAGCCTGAATTCGCTGTTCAGTTCTTCTCTGGTCCATTAATTGCCGTCACAGGGACTAATGGAAAGACGACGACGACCTTGCTTTTGGGACACCTTCTTGAAACGGCAGGGGTGCATGTTGGAGTGGGTGGAAATGTGGGAGGCAGACTTGCCCCGGCTGCTTCAGAACTAGCTCTAATGGCACCTGCTCCCGACTGGTATGTACTCGAAATGAGCTCCTTCCAATTGTCCGCGATTCAGTCATTCAGGCCTGACGTCGGCGTACTGACAAACTTGTCTCCGGATCATTTGGACAGGTATCCATCCCTCGAGGCTTATTACGCGGATAAGGCGAAGATCTTCGACAACGCGGATCACCAAAGTATGTGGGTCTTACCGGAAGGTGACCGTGTTGTGGATTCACTCATCGGTAATACCCCCGGGGACCGTTTCTATTTTGGAGAATACGAGCAATCGGAAACTCACGCTTTCATGACCGACGGCGTTCTAACTTTACGGTTCGAAGATCACCGATATCCACTATTGGAGACGGAGGATCTCTCACTGATTGGTCGGCACAATACCCGGAACGCGTTGGCAGCATCATTAGCCGCATGCTTGGTGGGCGTTCCAACTGAAGCGATTGCCGATGGTTTACACACTGCCCTCCCCCTACCACACAGGCTAGAACTTGTAGCTATCCGCAATGGAGTTGCTTGGCTTAACGACTCCAAAGCTACAAATATTGCAGCGACGCGCAGTGCTCTAGAGAGTGTAAGTCAACCGGTTGTTCTCCTGTTAGGTGGGGTCGACAAGGGTGAGGATTTTCGGTCACTCATACCGCCCGTAGCTAATCTACGTGCCGTCCTTGCGTATGGCGCGGCAGCCCCGCGGATTGTGAACGAAGTTGAAGACGCGGTGCTAGTGGATGGTGATCTGGCCTTGGTTGTTCAGCACGCGAAGAAACTGGCCGAGGAGGGTGATGCGATCCTCTTATCACCCGCTTGTTCGAGTTTCGACATGTTTGATGATTATGAAGAGCGAGGCCGAGTATTTGCGGCACTCGCGAGTGAGTCACTATGACGGCCCGCCCAGTAGATGTAGCTCCAACGGGTCCCGTTCGATTTCCTGACTCGGGGTTAGAGCGTGGTTGGGAGGCCTCCGCTGTGATCGTGCTTACGATACTTCTACTGATCTTTGGTCTTGTTAGCCTCTACAACGCTTCATCGATCTTTGCGATGGAACAAGAGTTAGCAGATACCTACTACGTAATGCGCCAAGGAACCGGTGTCGCAATTGGTATAGTGGTTATGGTTATCTGCGCATTCATACCCTATACGGTCTGGTCTCGACTGTCTTGGCCACTGCTATTGATCAGCATTGGATCACTCGTGCTCCTAGTCGTTCCTTGGACTGAGTCAATTGCTCCATCAATCAATGGTTCAAGACGCTGGCTTCGAATTGGTATCACTGTGCAGCCTTCAGAATTTGCCAAGATAGCAATCGTGGTCTGGACTGCTGGAATGGCGGTGAAGAAAGTCTCTCAATTCCGATCGCTCCGACGGGGCTTGGCACCATTCCTCGTGGCTTGGGCGCTGCTGGTCCTTCCTATTGCACTGGAACCTGACTTTTCAACTGCGTTACTCATCGGCCTACTTGGTCTAATAATCGTATTCTCTGCTGGTGCACGTATTAGCCATTTTATTTTCTTGGGAGTTGTTCTAGCCCCGATCGTCTACTGGCAACTCGCGGGGGTAGGGTTCAGGTTGCAGCGATTGCTGGCCTGGGTGAATCCCGCATCTGACCCCGCAGGGGCGGGCTTTCAAGCGCACCAATCCCTTATAGCAATGGGTTCCGGGGGGATTACCGGTGTTGGAATCGGTCAAGGACGTCAAAGGTTCGGCTTTCTGCCGGAAGCCCACAACGATTTCATCTTCTCAATGATCGGTGAGCAGTGGGGACTCATTGGTGTCCTGGTCCTCTTGATGATGTATGTGGCCCTTGTGTTGGTTGGGTTCCGGATTGCTAGCCGAGCTCCTGATCTCTTTGGGGAATTACTTGCGCTGGGTTTCACAAGCCTCATTGCTCTGCAGGCGTTACTCCACATGGCGGTTGGGCTTAGTCTACTTCCGACAACTGGGCTTGCACTCCCACTCATTTCCTACGGCCGCTCTAACCTGATAGTTACACTCGCGTCGCTTGGAATCTTGATGTCAGTGGCCCGTATGGCTCCAGGTATAAAGGCAGCCCGTGCATGAGGGTCCGGTGGTTCTCTTCGCCGGTGGCGGGACAGGTGGACACCTTTACCCAGCTCTTAACATTGCGCATGCGCTGCGCTGTCGTCGCCCTAATGTCCGAGTCGTATTTATGGGAGCTACCCGGGGTATTGAGGCACGCATTCTACCTCAAAAGGGCGAAGAACACTTTCTCTTACCCGTTCGTGGTCTGGATCGGGGGTTACGCGGCGCATTCTGGAGAACTATACCTGCCTTGGCTACCTCCCTTTTGGAAGCAGCTAGGGTGATGCGTCGTTTGCAGCCGGGTGCCGTGGTTATAACGGGTGGCTATGCCTCTGCACCCGCTGGTGTTATCGCAGCTTTCACTGGAGTACCACTGCTTATCCAGGAGCAAAATGCTGTACCGGGTATGGTTACTAAGGCTCTCAGTCGCTTTGCAAAAACGATTCATACCGCATTTGAAGGAACTGCTGAAGGGTTGCCCCTTGGTGTTAGGAATAGGGTTTGTCTTACTGGAAACCCGGTACGACCAAAGGGGTTGGGTCGGCGTTCACAGGCGAGGGATTTATTCCAACTACCGGACGAGTCTTTCGTCGTACTAATAGTAGGAGGAAGCCAGGGTTCAGAGTCTTTGAATAAGCTGCTTCTCACCGCTCTGGATGCTGTCGCAGCTCGTTCTCTGGATCGACCAGATCACTTGCATATTTTGTGGTCGACAGGCCCAAGACACCACAAGGCAGTGCAAGCCACCTTGGATGAACTCGGAAATCCAAACTGGGTACACCCAAGCCCGTATTTCGACAATATGTCCGATGTGTATGCTGCCGCTGACCTTACTGTGGGCAGGGCGGGGGCGATGTTTACGGCTGAACTCTTGAACCAGGGCCTACCTGGGATTCTAGTTCCTCTTCCTAGTGCCGCTGCCGACCATCAGACCCACAATGCGCGGGCGCTGGCTGAAGCTGGTGCAGCTGTGTTCGCTCCAGAATCAGAGCTTACTGGAGAGATCCTTTGGGCACAGCTTACCCGGCTCGCAGGTGATCAAGTATCTCTGGAACGCATGGCCGTGGCTGCAGCTTCACTTGCTCGGCCAGAGGCTGCAGACCAGATAGCCGCCTCCGTAGAGAGGTTGGTAGCGTCATGAAAGTGGTAAACACTACTTCCCTTGTTCCGGACCTCAGGACTCTAGCTGGAAAGGGTTCAGTCCACTTCATGGGAGTGGGTGGTGCAGGGATGTGTGCATTGGCTGAACTCTTCCTGAGTCGCGGTGGATCCGTCACAGGCTGTGATTTGAAAGACTCCCAGTCAATTCAAGATCTGAGTGCCCTCGGAGTACAGTCGTCGATAGGTCATGACGCCATGCACGTCACTGACGCTTCTGCATTAGTAGTAACTTCGGCAGTACCCTGCGATCACCCGGAGCTGGTCGCCGCGCGCGACCGGGGTATTCCAGTGCTAAAGCGTGCAGAAGCTCTTGGAGCTTGGGTGAATCAGGGAACGGTTATCGCCGTTTCTGGCACTCATGGTAAGACGACAACGACCGCGATGGCCACAGAGATCCTTGCTCAGGGAGGACTGGATCCCACGGGCATCGTAGGCGGTCGGGTTCGTGGTTGGGCTGGGAATCTTCGGCGTGGATCAGATCAGCTTTTTGTCGTCGAAGCAGATGAATACGATCGCTCATTCCATATGCTCACACCTGACATCGCCATCGTAACAAACGTCGAAGCTGATCACTTGGATGTCTATGGTGACTACCAGGGTGTCCGGGCTGGATTCGAAGAGTTTTTGGATAATATGAAAGTCTCAGGAAAAGTCATTGCCTGTGCCGACGATCACGGATCTTCTTCCCTTCTCACTAGATGTGGTGGCCTGGGTTACTCGTATGGCACAACGGCAGGGTCTATGCTACGTGCAGTGGATGTGAGTGTCACCGAGGCTTCCACAAACTGTTCAGTTATAGAAGAGGGTACATTAGTTGGAGATCTCTCTCTCTCGATGGGTGGCGTACATAATCTCCGCAATGCGCTTGCTGCTGCTGCGGTGGCTCGGAAACTTGACGTTCCATGGTCGGTAATCTTTACCGCCTTATCTGGGTTTAAGGGTGTAGGTCGACGTCTAGAGCGCTTAGGAGAAAAGTGTGAGGTCGTGGTGCTTGATGATTATGCCCACCACCCCTCTGAAATTCGAGCTGCTCTAGATACAGCTAGGAAGATGTATACGTCTGCCCGACTTATAGCAGTCTTCCAGCCCCATCTCTTTTCTCGTACTCGAGACTTTGCTGAAGACTTCGGAGTAGCACTGGCTGAGGCGGACTCAGTTTGGGTTACGGATATCTTTCCAGCTCGAGAAAACCCCATTCCTGGAGTTACTGGAGGAACGGTAGCCGAAGCTGTCCAAAGAGCTGGTGGTGGGCACGTCTGCTATGTTCCGGAACTTGGAGATCTTCCAAACTTACTCACTGATGAACTCCGTGCAGGTGACGTCCTTGTAACATTGGGAGCAGGTTCAATTGATAGCCTCGGACGTCAGGTCCTCGACCGACTAGGGGAGCGAGTTCATGCGTAGAGAGCTCCGCATTCTCTTGATCACTAGTCTGCTAGGGGCAACCTGGGCCTGGGGTGGAGAGCTCTTAGTGGCTGGTAGTAAGATGGAGATGTTCAGGATCGATGAAGGGGATATCGATATCCATGGGCTGCGCTACCTCACTCGCGAAACCGTGCTTCAAGCTATGGAGCTTACCCCAGAGACCTCAGTATGGAGTAACACTGACCTTTGGGCTGAAGATCTTGGCGCTCTTCCGTTAGTTCGTTCCGTTAATGTAGTTCGTCAGCTTCCTCACACGATCATCGTATCTCTGTTGGAGCGGAAGCCCGTTGCTTTGGTACCGACTCCGACACTGGAGCCGGTAGATGGCGACGGAATCCGGCTCCCCTTGGATCCAGCTTCGCACCGACTTGATCTGCCAATTTTGGAAACAGAATATCCGTTTTTAGAAGGCGGTCGAATCATGCCTCCCCGCACTCGCTTGTTGGCCAGTGAGGTTAATAGGTTGATGCAAGCTGACACAGCCTTTCTCCAGATGCTATCGGAAGTGCGCTGGGGGAAGAACAGCAGCTTGGTTGCTCGATGGTCAAAGCCCGATGTGGATTTTCTACTTCCTTTCGGCTTATCTGCAAAGCGGCTTCGAGAAGGTCTGAGTGTGCTTGCGCATGCGATAAATCGAACTCCGCACAATCTGCCCAAATCAATCGACTTAAGATTCGCGGACTTAATTGTGGTTCGCCGTGAAAACGAGAACTAAAGATGCGATCAAACCTCATAGCGGGCCTGGACATCGGAACATCTAAAACTTGCGCTGTGATAGGTGAGATTATCGGTGATCCTAGGCGTCCCGGCCTGACAATTCTCGGAGTTGGCCAAGCGAGAACTGCTGGGGTTCGCGGTGATATAGTCACGAATATTGAAGAGATAACAGAATCAGTTCGATCCTCACTCAAAGAAGCAGAACTGATGGCGGGTGTCTCGGTTGATCGAGTCTATGCTGGTATGGGTGGTGACCATGTTAGGGCCACGAGTTCTATGGGCGTCGTCGCAGTATCGGAGGACGAGGTTGCGATGGACGATGTAGAGCGGGTGCATGTTGTCGCCCGAGCTGTCGCACTTCCACCTGACAGAGAGATGTTGCACGCAGTCCCTCAGGAATACCGGGTCGACAATCAGCGTGGAATAAGTGATCCGATAGGCATGGCTGGTATCCGTTTGGAGGCTGAGGTCTTTCTGGTTACATGTGACATCAGTGCGTCAGCAAACATACGTAAAGCTGTGAATTGGGCTGGATACCGTGTCCAGGAATTAGTCCTAGAGCCGCTTGCGGGGGCGAGGGCTGTATTGACTGAAGATGAGAAAGAGGTGGGTGTCGCTCTAGTAGAGGTTGGTGCAACAACCACGGATGTGGCTGCTTACTTTGAAGGTAAGATACAGCACGTTGCGATTCTGCCCTTCGGAGGCCGCACATTAACAGCTGACTTAGTCCGGGGATTATCTGTCCCTTACGCAGAAGCACAGAAGGCCAAGGAACACTATGGGACAGCCTTTGCCCAGCTCGTTGATCCTCGGGAGACAGTTGAGGTGCCCGGACCCTCACCAGGCCAGACGCGAGCAGTTGCACGAGAATTGATTGCGCACATCATAGAGCAGCGACTCGATGAAATGTTTGGACTTGTCCAGGGTGAGTTACAGGATCGAGACCTAATCGATAATCTAGGGGCAGGTGTCGTTTTGACCGGTGGCACGGTTGCAATTCCGGGGATAGTAGAACTCGCTCAACAGATCTTTGCATCACCAGTCCGCTTAGGAGTCCCCAATGAGGGTCTCAGTGGTTTGGCTGAATCCGTGCAGCGGCCACAGTTCGCGATTGCAACCGGTCTCGCTCTCTGGGGAGCGGACCGGTTTATGGAAACTGGTCGTGGCGCATCTACCATTACATCCGGGATGTTCACTAAGCTCGGTACATGGCTCAAGGAGTTCTTCTAATGGACCTCCTAATCTGCGTTAGACAAATCATTTATGTGAATTCAAATCACTCCGCCGAGGAAGAGAAATGATGATCTTCGAGTTTGAGGAAACTCCACTCCAGAACGCCAAGATGAAGGTGGTTGGGATCGGTGGTGCTGGTGGAAATGCAGTCAACCGAATGATCGATGAGGAATTAGAAGGGGTCGAGTTCATTTCGATCAACACCGACTCCCAGGCCCTCAAGAGTTCGCGTGCCCAGGTAACACTGCAGGTAGGTAAGAAACTAACACGAGGACTGGGTGCCGGAGCTCGACCGGAGGTTGGCCGTCAAGCACTTGCGGAGAGTGAGGAAGATGTTCGCCGAGCTCTAGAAGGAGCTGACTTAGTATTCGTCACGGCTGGCATGGGCGGTGGCACCGGGACGGGTGCGGCACCGATGGTGGCTAAAATTGCGAGAGATATGGGGGCCCTGACAATTGGGATAATCACTAGGCCATTTTCTTTCGAGGGAAAGAAACGTGAGCGTCAGGCCGACCAGGGACTTACAGAGCTTAGAAGATGCGTTGACACGATGATTGTGGTCCCTAATGATCGCCTTCTCGCTGTCGTACCGAAGGGCACCTCCTTCAGGGATGCGCTTAAGAAAGCAGATGACATTCTCCTGCACGCGACCCAGGGCATTAGCGACCTAATCAGTGTAACAGGTGAGATCAATGTCGATTTCGCTGATGTTCGGACCGTCATGGCTTCCAGAGGACCTGCCCTTATGGGTTCAGGGTTCGGTGAAGGCGAAAATCGTGCTCAAGAGGCAGCACAGGAGGCAATCTCTTCACCACTTCTTGATGAGGTATCTATAGCTGGTGCACGTGGTGTCCTAATCAATATTACCGGAGGGATGGACCTTGCCATTGACGAGGTCACAGAGATTTCATCCATAATCCAGGAAGGTGCAGGAGATGAGGCGGAAATCATCTTCGGTGCTGTCCATGATCCAGATCTTGAAGGCAAGATCCGTGTTACTGTGATTGCGACTGGATTTGATTCGGTAGAAAATGAAAAGGTCGTTTCCAGTGATTTCCAAAACTCAAAACCCATGTCGAACGCCATACCAAATGTGGAGCCGATGCTTCCCGACGTGCAGATTCAGATTGATGAGGAAGATGAAGCACTGGTTGTAGCATCTGTTAATGGAGAAGAAGAAGTTCTCCCGCTGAACAGATTTCCCGAGCGGGTGGTGTCAAGCAATCAGCTCTTGGAGTTGGATATACCAACCTTTATTCGTCGCCAGATGGACTAAGCAGTGTTTCGGGTTGACTATAGGTTCGTATTGATTCGTTAGATTGTTCAGACAACAAGTGCTACGAGACTCTGCCCGGTGGGAAATCTCTACCATCAGGCAGTCAATTCATCGACTGAGGGGCAATTCGGTGTTTCAGGAGCGACTAATAACTAAACTCTGGGTGACCGTGGCACTCGGTGCTGTTTTGACCACGTCTTGCGTTCCTGATACTCAGCCGGATGCGGGTTCTCTTGATGCTGTGTATGCAAACCCTTCTGAACACTTGGAATTGCTCTCTCTCGGGCGGGACCAGACGCTAGGCTTGCTTCTCGACGGTGTCTTATCCGCAAATGATCAGGCAGCTCTTCTGGTTGCTTTTAGAGAATACCAGAGTCCGAGAAGAATGCCGGCTGGTACGGAATTAGTGTTCCATTATCTCAGGGATGATCAGTGGCTGCGAAGTCTCGATGTGGTAGTTAATGCTGATGAGACAGTTCACCTTACACGGAACGATCTTGGGTGGCATTCCGAACTAGTCCGTACGCCAATCTACGTGGATACACTTTTGGCTTCTGGTAAGATAGAAACGGTTCTCTGGAGTGCAGTTGTTAATAATGAGCACCTAGGCGGTGTTCCTTTTGAAGACCGAAATTCCCTGATTGACGAACTTGACCAGGTGTTCCAATGGCAAGTTGATTTCTCCCGCCAGATCCGGGTAGGTGACACGTATCGATTCGCATTTGAAAGAGAGGTACGCCCTGATGGATCAATGCGTTCCGGTCGCTTGCTTTCAGCTGAATTAGTTAATTCAGGGACACCCTACCATGCGATCTGGTTCGATTCAAATAAGGATGGAGAAGGATCGTACTTTGATCTGGAAGGCAACTCAGTCCGCCGGGCTTTCCTACTTAAACCACTGGCATATCGTCGGATCTCTTCTCGTTACTCTAACTCCCGTTTTCATCCGATCTTAAACACATGGCGTGCCCACCGTGGAGTTGACTATGCGGCAGACGCAGGAGCCGAGATTATGGCGACTTCTGATGGGGTGGTCACTCACCGGGCGTGGAAAGGGAGCT
>CAWVZF010000037.1:0-20216 GCA_963934665.1 uncultured bacterium
GAGATTATGGCGACTTCTGATGGGGTGGTCACTCACCGGGCGTGGAAAGGGAGCTTCGGTAATACTGTAGAGATCCAGCATCCGAACGGTTTTGTAACGCGCTATGCCCATTTGAGTAGCTTCAGGTCAGGTGTACAACTTGGAAGCCGTGTTAAACAGAGCGAGATCATTGGCTATGTCGGTATGACTGGTCAGGCTACTGGGAATCATTTGCATTATGAAATGATGAAACGCAACGGGGAGCATATGGATCCGCTGGCGGTCGATCTACCGGCGGGAGATCCTGTGCCATCTGATGACCAAGTTCGTTGGGATGAAGACCTGATTACACGGGTTGATCTGCTCGAGTCGATACCAGGTGCTGGCCCTGTGATAGGATTAGGTTCGTTGCAGTCACAGGATGATAAGCAGGGAGGGGCGCAGTAGTCGCCTTGCACATGAGGTGATCCAAGCACTTTTGTTTATTGCTCTTTCGAGCGCACTCCTCATCTATCCGTATTGGATATACCGCAGTGTAGAACTTCCCATCGCTAGTTCGCGCTGGCTGGCTCTTATCCGCGCCAGCGTTTTCGTGATACTCCTTGCGCTTTTATTCGACTTCCAGATCCCAGTAAGGGATTCCAGCAATCCTTCTGGTGAAGGTTGGGTTCTCTTGGATGCTTCAATCAGCATGCTAGCGGGTGAGGAAGGACTGACAGCTTGGGATAGAGCAATCGAACGCTCAAAGGAGTTGATAGAGGAGGGATGGAGAGTTTTCACCTTCGGCGAAGTCGTGAATCCACTTGCCCTCAGTGAGACGGATTTAGGATTGCACCCTCAAGAGGTAAATACTTTGTTGGCTCCGGCTCTCAAGTATGCAGCCGAAGGAGGGGTGAGGTCTGTGCGCGTTCTTTCTGACCTTAGACTCGAGGACCGAGTGGCTTTGTATGCGACTCTTGAGCAACTACCTCTCGACGTCACATATGAAAGTTTTGGGGACAACGTTCGTAACGGGGGCATCTCGGCATTTGAGGTGGAAGATGCAGTTCTTTCAGGGAGTACGATCTTTGGCCGAATTGAGATGCATGGGTTGGGGGCTGACAGTGCAGAGCTAACGATTCGGGTCGAAGGCGCTGAGGTTCTATCACTTAAGGTAGACCTCCCCGAGCCGGGCCTAGCCAACCTCCTGGAAGTACCGATTGAGGTTCCGAATGTTGAAGGCCGTATTCGTTATACAGCACACCTACAAGTAGATGGCGATGTATTCACATCTGATAATGAAGCGGTTGCATATGGGATTGTAGGTAGTGAAGAGAACGCGGTAGTGCTTATTTCTCTTAAGCCCGATTGGGAACCGCGCCACCTATTGTCCGTGCTTGGTGATGTTACTGGGCTTCCAGTGGTAGGCTATCTTCGGGCAGGTCCTGATAAGTTTGTTTCGCTCGGGAAGGCTTTAGCTCGATCCATCCCAGTGGATACGAGTAGAGTACGGCGCGCAGTAGATGGAGCGACTCTGGTGGTACTCCATGGGTTGGATGGAAACTCAGATTCTTGGACGCGAGGCCTTCTAGAAAGAAGTATGCGAGCGATTCTCATGCCTGCTGACAGTAGCGGTGCGGCTATTGCAGGCCTTGATACTGAGGTCGGCAGAGGTGGTGAATGGTATGTATCAGGTGATTTGCCACCTTCTCCTCTTTCAGGAGAGCTAGCAGGCACCACATTTCTAGGGTTACCCCCGCTCACTGATCTCCTTATTCCTTTGAATAGGGACGAGACCCGATCTCCCTTGCAGGTGCAGCTGAGAGGAACAGGTGTTTCTGAAGCTGTCTTATATCTCGACGATGGCGGTCCGAACAGACGAGTATTTGGACTTGCGTCAGGGTTCTGGAGATGGGCGGCACGAGAGGGTGAGGGTGAGGAGGCTTATCGAAGGCTCTGGTCTGGAGTCACAGGGTGGTTATTTGCAGATACAAAGTCAGTGGCCCGTGAGCCCCGACCGACCAAATGGGTGTTCCGGAGAAACGAGCCTGTTACCTGGATAGTTCCCGGAGATTCGACGGTAGTAAATCTGCAACTTTTAAAGAACGACTCATTGTTGATTGACACAGTTATGATTGGAGGCACGAGTCCCTCACTGGGCACGCTCTCCCCTGGATTGTATCACTATAGGTTCGCAAGGCCATCCGGTGAACTCAGAGGTGAAGGACGTTTCGATGTGGAGATGATTTCCGGAGAGATGATTCCTCCATCTGAAGAGCCGGAAGCGCCAGAGTCGACCGCTGTTCTGGTCGCTACTGATGAAAGCTCAGGACGGCCAATACGCACCTATCCGTGGTTGTATCTTCTGGTGATCACACTCTTGTGTGCTGAGTGGGTTATTCGAAGACGGACTGGCCTTCGATAGATCTACAGATCACTCGAACAAGGATGAATGTTAAGGCTTCATAAGAATGACGTTCTCTAACCTTGATCGACCTGTGCAGTTTTTGAAAGGTGTGGGCCCTAAGCGGGCTGATGCTTTAGCCCGGATGGGTATCGGGTCTGCACGGGATCTCTTGTACCACATCCCTCGCCGCTATGACGACGCCTCAACGATCACTCCACTCGCTAACTTAGAGGTTGGCCTAGACGTGACGGTTATTGGTCGAGTACGGAGTAAGGGTGTGATCCCCACACGTACTGGCTTGCGGATTTTTCAGGCAGTTCTAGAGGATGATTCCGGGATCATCACTGCATCTTGGCCCGGTCAACCCTGGCTTGATCGTAAGTTGAACAAGGGAGATGTCCTACTTGCGAGTGGTCCCGTCAAGTTTTTTCATGGTCGCCAGATTCAACCACGCGAATTCATCACCCTTTCGCAGGATGACGATAGTGAAATAGGTGGCAGGGTCTTTGTAAGCTATCCGGCGAGCGAGGAAGTACCCCAGTGGGTCCTCAGGAGGATCTTCGAATCCAACCTCAACAAATTGTTGGAGTGGGTGCCTGATGACGAGTACATGTCGGAGCGTGAGAGGCAAGAGCTTGGACTACCTAAGCTAGATGAGGCCTTATCACTGATACACCGACCCGGAAAACTGGCTGATGCAGAGCGTGGTCGTCGTAGGCTCGCATTCGACGAACTCTTTCATTTGCAGATCATTCAGGCACAAGCTAGGAGGAAGGCAACTGAGTTGGGTCCCGGGATCTCTCACCAACGCTCAAACGAATTAATTCGCCCCCTTCATGAGGCTCTCCCATTTGAACTGACTAAGGCTCAAGCCCGAGTTCTGAGTGAGATTTATGTCGACATGCAGATGGACCGGAGAATGAACCGACTTCTCCAGGGCGATGTTGGAGCAGGTAAGACTATCGTTGCGCTCTTTGCGATGCTCTTAGCAGCGGAAGGGGGTTATCAGTCAGCGCTTATGGCACCAACTGAGATCCTCGCTGAACAACACCTTCGTCAGGTTCATTCCGTGCTTCAACCTCTAGGAGTTAACGTTGTCCTTCTAACAGGGAGTTTGAAGGGTCAGAAACGTGATCAGGCACTAGAAGCGATTGAATCTGGCTCCGGGCAAGTCATAATTGGTACGCACGCGCTGATTCAGGATTCAGTTTCCTTCCAGAATCTTGGCCTCTTGATTGTCGACGAACAGCACCGATTTGGAGTCCGCCAGCGCATGGCGCTCCTTGAGCGGCAGAATAATCGCCCTGACTTGCTGGTGATGTCTGCAACTCCTATTCCCCGTTCACTGGCCATGGCTTTTTACGGGGATCTTGACTTGAGCATCCTAGATGAACTTCCGCCTGGAAGGAAGCCGATTAAGACTAAACTAAGAGCACCAGCACAAAAGGAGTCTGTATACAAATTTGTAAGCAGTCAGATCGAAGAGGGTCGTCAGGCATACCTGGTATATTCGCTTGTCAGCGAGTCTGACAAGGTTGATCTGCTTGCTGCGACAGAAGAATTTGAGCGATTGAAACTTGAGGTATTCCCTGCCTATAGGCTCGGATTACTGCACGGACAGCTTCCTGCGTCCCAGAAGGATGAAACGATGAGTGCCTTCGCGAGAGGGGACCTTGACCTTCTGGTGGCTACTACAGTTATAGAAGTGGGCATAGATATCCCAAATGCTTCTGTAATGCTCATAGAAAACGCTGAACGCTTTGGGCTTTCCCAATTGCACCAGTTAAGAGGGAGAGTCGGAAGGGGTCCGGCAAAGAGTCACTGTATCTTAATTGCGGAACCCGAAGGGGACGCCCGAGAGCGGTTGAATATTTTTCGAAATAGTACGGATGGTTTTGAAATAGCTCGAGCGGATCTGCGTATGAGGGGCCAGGGAGATTTCTTTGGGAGTCAACAACATGGCCATGATCCTATTCTCCGCTTCTCTGATCTTATAGCAGATGAAGATCTACTTATTTCAGCTCAAAAGACCGCAAGGCAGATCATTTCAGTCGATCCAGATCTTAAACACGTCAACCATAAACGCCTTTCCGAGCTAATAGAATCACGGTATCAAGATCGACTTGCGATGTTTGGGGTTGGCTAGATGTCTAGGATGCGCTAGTCGTTCTCACAGATTTCGCATCTGAAATGGAGGGTTCGAGCGACTTGCTAGTTGATATCAACAAGTTGGGTGATCATGCGGGCAAAGTGGTGACCCTACAGGGCTGGGTCGAAACGACTCGGGGGCACGGAAAAGTCGCGTTCGTAGTGGCTCGGGATGGGACGGGCACGGTGCAATGCGTGCTTGTCCGAGATAGTGTGGATGGAGCTACATGGGAGCTATATGAATCCCTAAACCAAGAGGCGCTTGTCTCCATCAAGGGTAAGGTGAAGGAGGATGCCCGTGCACCAGGAGGCTATGAGATTGAAATCCATGGCTTAGAGCTACTTGCTCCTGCAGAAGACTACCCTATTCAGCCCAAGGAACACGGGGTGGATTTTCTACTTGATCACCGCCATCTCTGGCTACGCTCAGCTCAGCAGAGGGCAGTTCTTCAGGTTCGAGCTGAAGTTTCCCAAGCAATCAACGATTTCTTCTATACCAGGGAGTTCGTCCGGATTGATACACCTATCCTGACCGGGGCAATTGGTGAGCATGCTGGCACCCTCTTTAAGACGGACTATTTCAATGAAACAGCGTACCTCGCACAGACTGGGCAACTCTATGTTGAGGCTGCCTGTCCTGCATTCCAGAAGGTCTACTGCTTTGGCCCAACATTCCGTGCAGAAAAATCTAAAACGCGTCGGCATTTGACTGAATTTTGGATGGTTGAACCCGAAGTCGCTTTTGCTGATTCAGATGATAATATGCGCCTCCAGGAAGAGTTTGTATCGTATTTAGTAGAAAGAGCTCTTGAGAGGTGTTCTGAGGAATTGCAGGTGCTTGAGAGAGAGACCAGCAAGCTTGAGGGTATTTGCCCACCATTCCCCCGTGTTAGCTACACGGAGGCGCTGGAAATCTTAAAGGGGAAAGGTTCTAACACTGAGTGGGGTGTGGACCTAGGGGCAACGGATGAAGCTGCATTGATGGAGGATCGTGACCTTCCTCTTTTCGTGTACAACTACCCGAAAGGCGCGAAGGCATTCTATATGAAGGAAAACCCTGATGACGTGGATACAGTGCTGTGCAACGATCTGCTTGCTCCAGAAGGGTATGGAGAGATTATTGGTGGGAGCCAACGAGAGGATGACCTCAACCGTTTGATGGCCAGAATCCGTGAGGAAGGTCTGCCTGAGCAGGCGTACGCATGGTATCTAGACCTTAGACGCTATGGGAGTTTCCCTCACTCTGGGTTTGGTCTGGGTCTTGAACGGACCGTGGCCTGGATCACTGGACGGCATCACATCAGAGAAATGATTCCCTTCCCACGAATGATGAACCGGCTTTATCCGTAGGGTTTAGCTCATAGCCTGTGTTGTTGATAAGGTAGATTAAAGATGCCTAGAGTGGTTCTAGACATGATGGATCGGCGGCCTATATGGGCGATGCCGTTATGGGTGCCTGAGGAGATTCGATCCAGCCTACCAGGAGAATGGGAACTCGTTGTTATCGACGAGGCAACAGATGGATCAGGCGACGGGGCGGCCCGTGTATCACCTGCCGTTCTTGAAGCAACCGTAAAGGCTGATCTTTACTTTGGTTATGGAATCCCGGCAGAGCTCTTGGAAGCGTCGCCCCATTTGAGATGGGTCCATTCTGGGGCTGCAGGGGTCGGAAGCTCTCTAACCCGATCTATGCTTGAGAACGATGTCATTTTTACTAACTCGGCTCGTGTTCATGCTAAACCAATGGCCGAGACAGTTCTGGCAATGATCCTGTATTTCGGGAGGGGTCTAGACCTAGCAGTGGCCAACCAGAAGAAATCCATCTGGGATACCGAACCGTATTATATGGAAGGCGCGCCGCTCAATGAACTCTCTGAGTTGACGGTTGGTGTTTTGGGTTTCGGTGGAGTTGGTTATGAGGTCTCGCTACGAATAGCTGGTCTCGGGGCAAGGGTAATGGCCCTAAAGCGCACTCCATTGCTAGAAGATGTGGTGCCAACTGCTGAGGGTATACTTGCAGGAACAATAGAGCTTTTAAGTGGAGATGAAGGTTTTAAAACCTGCCTTGCCCAGAGTGACGTTGTTGTCTTAGCAATGCCTGATACGCCAGAGACCCGCGGTATGATGAACAGAGAAGCGTTTAGCCACATGAAACAGGGAGCGGTGCTCATCAATGTTGCTCGAGGTAAGTTAATTGACGAAGAAGCGCTGATTGACGCGCTTAATACTGGAAAACTGCGTGGTGCGGCACTGGATGTTTTCCAGAAAGAACCCCTTAGAGGGGACCACGAGCTTTGGGGCCACTCGAAAGTATTGATCACACCTCATGTTTCAGCGGTGTCTCGAGGTTTTTGGAGGCGCGAAACAGACCTGATTCTACACAACTTGCAGTGCTATTTAGGAGGTTCTCCTATCAAGGAGTGGCGTAACGTTGTTAACAAGGTGGCCGGATACTAGGAAACCTTCATGCTTTCTTTGTTTTTTCCCAAAGTGAGTCGAGGACTTCTAGGCTAGATTCCTCAATGATAATGCCATTGTCTCGAGCGAGTTTCTCCAGTAGCTCGAAGCGGTTGCGGAACTTCATGTTCGCTCGCGCAAGCACCGTGGTGGGATGTGAACCTGCAAGCCGGGTGAGGTTGACGGCGGCAAAAAGCAAGTCTCCTAGTTCCTCTTCTAGTCCAGTTGAGTCTCCAGCTTCAGCTGCCTGTGTAACCTCCTCGAGTTCTTCGACTACTTTCTCTCGAGCTCCTCGGTAGTCCTCCCAATCGAAACCGACACCAGCAACTCGTTCTTGAATTCGGTATGACGCCGTGAGCGGATCCAAACCACTCGCCATGCCTGCCAACACTCCCTCTGTTTCTGCTCTTTCTGACTTCTTCAGTTTCTCCCAGTCTTGGTGCTCATCATTGCCGAATAATTGTGGGTGACGCCGGACCATTTTCTCTTCGAGGCGCCGGTAGACACTTTTAGTGTCGAGACTATCAGATTCCTCAGCGACCACGATTTGAAAGGCCAAATTTAAGAGTAGGTCACCCAACTCTTCTTCAAGGTCCTCATCAGCACCCTTGCGGATCGCATCAACAACCTCATGTGCCTCTTCTAGTAGGTGCGGTATAAGACTCTCAGCAGTTTGTTCTCTATCCCAGGGGCAGTTTTTTCGTAAGAATCGAACGAGTTGGGCAGCTCTTTCGAGCATACCAGGGCCTGGGAAACGAAGAGGGTCAGTCTCGATATCCTTGTTGGATTGTATCATTGAGCAAGTATCCAGTTGGATGGCTCATGTTCGGAAGCCCAGTTTCTTGGCATCTTTGAGAGCCTATGTTAACTAATCCTCGTGACCGTGCTTGGGTTGAAGTCCAAGCAGATGCTCTGCTTCGAAACGTCTCTACCCTCCAACAGGTTGTAGGGCCGGGTTCCCGATTGATCCCAATGGTTAAGGCTGACGCTTATGGAGTCGGCCTATCTCAGGCCGTACAAACTTTGGAGACTACTAATCCATGGGGGTTTGGTGTAGCTACTCTGGACGAGGGGCTAGAGCTTCAAAGACTTGGTGTCATATACCCAATTTTGGTTGTCAGTCCTCTCCCACCTGCATCCACTGAAGCGGCTGTGGAGGCAGGACTGCAGCTTGGTATCTCCAATCCTGAAACCCTTAGCCTAGTGACTGATGCTGCTGAGCGTATTGGCCGAGCTGCGGAGATTCATATTGAAATTGACACGGGTATTGGCCGAGCTGGCTTCAATTGGAAGGATGCTAGCAGTTGGAAGCGTGACCTGGATCATGCGGTCAAGCTTGGTGTCAGATGGGTGGGCTTTTACACTCATCTCCATTCAGCCGATGAAGATCATGACACAGTCCTAGAGCAATGGACGCGTTTTCAGGAGGCACTCAGGCAGCTAGATGTTCCGGATAGCGTGCTAATTCATATAGTAAACAGTGCTGGTGCGTTGCGATTTCCAGAACTCGCAACCTCGGCAATACGCACCGGGATCTTTCTTTACGGTGGCAGGGCGGGTGTGGGTCTCCCGGATCCTGAGCCGGTCGTGTCTGTCTACGCCCGGGTCGTTCACATCCGGCAAGCTCATGCAGGAGACACTGTCGGATATGGTGCTACCTACCGGGCTGAAGCCAACGAGTGTTGGGCGAGTCTCGGGATCGGGTATGGGGATGGAATCCCGAGGCTGTTGGGAAATCGAGGATCGATCGTGATTCACGGCTGTCGCGCACCAATCATCGGACGGATCTCAATGGATGTAACAGTGGTAAACATTTCTGAGATCCCGAATGTATCTTTGGGTGACGTAGCCACGTTGATCGGTTCAGATCAAGATGAGCAGATTACAGTTGATGACGTTGCAGAACAGGCGGACACTATTGGATATGAGATTCTCACAGGACTCTCGCCTCGTCTCCCTAGAATTTGGAAAGGATTAGATGAACAGGAATCATAAATCAGACTCCTCTCTTCCAGCATGCTTGCCAGGGCTGAATGAGGCGAAGTCCTCAGATGAAATAACGTGCATAGATCACTAATTGTTAGCCTGATTGTCCTGGTTTCTATAGGTATAGCGGCGTGCCAAGAGGAGAATCCCACGACCTTGGATTCAGACCTCTTACCCAAAGAGCCGATAACCCTTCAGATCGAAATTCCCTGGGAGGACTTTGCTTCCGACCTGGAAGTTTTTGGGGGATACGGGGCCCCATGGGAACTTGGAACTGGAGTTGTAGCCAAGGCGTTTGCAGGAACTCTTAATGCACGCACTCTACTTCGGTTCGCATCATACCCCAAGGTGCATCAGGTTCGGGATACCACAGGAACTACCCGCCCTGACTCGAGTTTGACATTTGTTGGGGGCAGAGTCGTTGCTTTTTTTGACACGATTGCCAGCACTAATAATGGACCAGTAGAGCTGGGTCTGGGTGCGACCCAAATGCCTTGGGATAAAAAGACAGTGACATGGGTGACCGCAGTGGATACCCTGAATGATCTGAGACCATGGCCTGAGCCTGGCGCTGGTCCAGTGACCTCAATTGGCACAACCGTATGGGATCCCGCTGAAGGTGACTCGGCTTGGTTCGAGCTGGACTCATTACAAGTGGAGGCTTGGGCAGATACCGCAGATGCTAGTAGAGGTGCCCGCATCGAATCATTCACGGACAACGCTCGTTTACAGGTCTCTAGGGTAGTCCTAAGGCTCGACACCCGTCCAAGTTCTAATCCAGATACGGTTCTTGTACTGAGTGCTCAGCGTGATGAGATGAGCTTTGTATACGATCCAATCCCAGAGGCACCTTTGAACGGTATCCGGATTGGTGGTGCCCCTGCATGGCGAACAGTGCTTAATTTGAAGATTCCTACTCATCTGGATGGTCCTGCTGAGTTATGTATAGCTGCGGGTGGATGTCCACTAGAACTTAAACCGCTAGAGTTGAACTATGCTGCGATCACTCTGAAAAGCGAACGGGGTGAACAAGCTTTTCAGCCGACAGATTCTATTGGCTTGGACGTTCGCCAGGTTCTGAGACGAGATGCCCTACCGAAGGCACCGTTGGGTGAGTCCCTTACCGGTTTGTTAGGACAACGGGTTGGACCTGATGCTTTTGGCGTGAAATCTGGGACAGACATTGAAATTCCAATTACCGAGTTTGTCAGAGACCTCTTACGCAGCCAAGATGGGACGAGCCCTACCAAGACATTAGCCCTATTATCTGTTTTTGAGCCGATCTCAATTGCATATGCGTCTTTTCACGGACCGGGAGATGAAAATGGTCCCGTTCTTAGATTGGTAGTCACTGTGGGCCGAGCGATGGAACTGCCATGAAGCAATTCATACGGACTTTAGTTCTTGCACTCGTTATCTCCCTGGTCGCCACTCCATCAGGTGCCCAATCTCTGTACAATGCGGCGGGTATGGGTCTCCCCGTCGAGGCAATCGATGGTCGTGCTCGAGCACTTGGGAACTTGGGGATCGGGCTTTGGGGAAGTGGTTTGTTACCTGGTGATCCCGCAGCAGCGGGAATGTTTATTGTGCCGACAGCGGTAATCGTGGGTCAGCCATCGTGGGTGAACTACGACCATGAATCAGGAAAATCAGGAAGTATCCAAGGAAGCCGTTTTCCATTGATGGGGGTCGGTTATCCAGCCTTCTCTGGAATATTCACACTGAGCCTCAGTTCATTCCTGGATCAGCACTACAAGAGTCAGAGGTCTTTAGAGTTGGATCTCAGAGGGGAGGAGAGTGAAGTCACAGATCTCTTCGAACAGGATGGATCAATTGGAAGCCTAAATTTTGGGTACTCAAGACCTATAGGTACCAGCGCTGCACTCGGACTTAGTCTTGGTCGCTATGCGGGTTCAATACTGCGCCGACTTGAACGGGACTTTAGCACCATATCATTGCCTGGAGCCCTGGAGTCATACGAGACGAGTAGTCGCTGGACGTATTCAGGAACTTCTCTAACCGGTGGAATGGCTACAAATCTTGGTACGGTTGCCCGAGTGGCAGCCAGTGTTACTTGGTCCGGTGATTTAAATGCAACTGCGTCCGATGACACACCAGGCATGGACCGGAGTTTTTCCCTGCCGATGCAGTATCGTCTTGGTACCAGCATCGTTCTTGCACCTGGGTTCATGATCACTGCGAGTGCGATACGGGCGGATTGGGCGGACATTAAGAGGGACCTTGATACTCCAACTACCGTAGGGAGCACGAGCAATATCGGGGTTGGATTTGAGCTTTCACGAGCGAATATTTTTGGGTTGGCACTCCCTCTTCGGTTCGGATACCGGACCGGCAAGCTTCCCTTCTCTCTTGGAAGTGGTGTCGCGACAGAACGGATCTTCTCTGCTGGGCTGGGACTTTCTTTGAGTCAGGCTGATGATATCGTACTAGGCGGTGTAGATGCTGCTATTGAACGTGGCCGAAGATCTGGTTCTGTCCTCACAGAAGCTTTCTGGCGAGCGACAATATCACTTCGGGTTTCAGGGTACTAGCTCAATAGCGGTCCAGAGCACTTCAACGAGACGATACTCACTTTGCGCGTTCTCTTTCACACATTTGGTTGCAAAGCAAACCAATATGATACGGAACGCATGCGTCAGGAGCTTGAAGCTTGGGGAGCTGAGACGACTGTCGAACGTCCAGAGGCGGATGTTTTCGTTGTAAATACATGTACAGTGACCAATCAAGCTGATGCGGATGCACGCCGTTTTATTAGACGACTACGGCGTGAAGTACCCTCTGCAAAGATCGTTGTATCCGGTTGCTCTGCTGCTCTCAAGCCCGACGATTATCATTCTATGGATGGCGTATCAGGAGTAGTAGAGGGGCATGATCCAGTAGCGGTTGCATCGCTAGTAACATCAAATGCTCCTGTACAAATCGAACTCCGATCGTCTCTAGACCACATCGATACTGAACCGATAGGGGGGGAGCTACTTCGGGCACGCCGAGGCGCAGCTCGTGGTTGGCTTAAGGTCCAGGACGGGTGTGACCGCAAGTGTGCCTTTTGCGCTACGAGGCTTGCCAGAGGCTCCTCGCGCTCACGCCACCCCAGTCAAGTACTCGCAGAAGCAAGGCTTTTGTCTGAAGTACATGCGGAACTCGTCATTACCGGGATCCATATCGGACACTATGGAAAGGATCTGGTACCAGAGTGGACATTATCCAGGCTTGTAGCTGAGCTTATGGAACAACTCCCAGATGTTCGTTTTCGTTTGGGTAGTATTGAGGCGACCGAGATTGATGACCTCACCATCGAATTATTGGCGACTTCGGGCGGACAACTCGCCCCTCACCTGCATATGCCACTACAGAGTGGAGCTGATCCAGTTCTCAAGCGAATGCGGCGCTGGCACACGAGGGAACAGTACCGGTGCCGTGTACTTGAGATCGCTGACCGAATCTGGCCACTTGGACTCGGAGCTGATGTGATCACGGGATTCCCGGGTGAGACACCGATAGACCATGCAACAACCTTCAGTCTTATCAGGGAACTACCGTTCACATATTTGCACGTGTTTCCTTTCTCTCCGAGAGATGGAACGGTGGCGGCGGGCCTTTCCAACCCGGTCCCACAGCGGATTGCGGGAGAACGGAGCCGAGAACTTCGAGAGATGGCTAACGATAAAGGATTGGCATATAAGGCATCTCGTGTTGGTGGGCCCGCGGAGGTTGTTGTCGAGGGTCAGAGTGGGACAGCCCTTACCGGAGATTACTTGCGGGTAGGCGTCATTAATGTAGGCAGAGGGAGTAATGGTTTGTCGGCGCCTCGGTATAGTGGCACTCTGCAGGGTGACAAGGAGCATTTATACATTGAATTATCTCAAAACCTTTCTGCCCTTCTAGGATGACCAAGAGTACTAGCTCAAAACGTGCGTACGTCGAGACGTATGGATGCCAGATGAACATTAGTGACGGTGAGCTTATGGAAGGTATCCTCGCGAATAGTGGATTTGAGATTGTCGAAGCACCTGAGGACGCTGATGTAGTTTTGGTGAACACATGTGCAATCCGCGAGCATGCAGAGAACCGTGTACTCGGCCGTGTGGCCCAGCTTAATGGCCTCAAACGTGAGCGTCCGGAACTAGTAATTGGTGTCACAGGATGCATGGCTCAAAGGATGGGAGAGACTCTTTTTGAGCGGGCACCGTACGTAGATTTAGTGATGGGCCCAGACGGTTATCGTGGCCTGCCGGATGCACTCGAGAACCTCGAGGGATATCGCGTTGATAGGGGGACCCATTCAAGGATTCGGAGTCCTCAGCTTGCAATTCTCGACCTTAGCTTAGGAGAGAATTATCAAGGTTTAGAGCAAAGACGCACAGAGGGACCCACAGCGTGGATTCCTATCCAGCGCGGCTGTAACCACCGATGCACATTCTGCATCGTTCCGTATGTTCGGGGTCCGGAGAAGAATCGAGATCCGCTAGAGATCCTGAATGAAGTTCGCGATTTAACATCAAGGGGAGTTACAGAGGTTACGCTGTTAGGACAGACCGTAAATTCTTACACATCAATGGACGTTAGCTTCCCCAAGCTGCTATCGGAGGTCGCCCAAGTAGAGGGAATTCAGCGCGTGCGATTCACTTCACCTCATCCGAATGACGTCACGCCAGAGCTTATAGAGGTGATGGCGACTGAACCAGCAGTTTGTGAACACCTACATCTTCCTGCTCAATCGGGTAACAATCGCACGCTGAAGCGCATGCTTCGAAGGTATTCGGTGGAAGTGTTGCTAGAGAAAGTCGAGATGGTGAGGGCGGATATTCCTGAAATAGCGATTTCTACTGATATCATTGTGGCTTTCCCAGGTGAGACTGACGATGAGTTTCGGGATACACTAGAGTTGATGAGGACAGTTCGCTTTGACGAGGCGTTCACCTATAAATACTCGCCTAGAGAGGGGACTCCTGCGACACGCTTACCTGCTGATGAATTCGTTCCTACGCTCGAAGCTCAAGCAAGACTGGAGGAGCTCATCGAAGTGAGTCGCGGTATCCAAGCTGAGATTAATGCTGGGGAGATAGGACGGATTGATGAAGTTCTCATAGAGCGTATGGGACGGTATCCAGGCCAAATCCTAGGTCGGACGCGTAGAAACAAGGTCGTCGCCTTCGATGGTGATTCAGAGCGGATTGGATGTTATACCCACGTAGGGTTGGAAAGGACGACAGGGGCGACGTTTGCTGGAAAGGAGACTGGCCAACCCGAACTGGTGGGACAGAGTTGAGTAGAATCATCCCTGCGATAGGCATCCTATTGGTTGCGGGCTTGGCAGTGGTACTGCAGTCGCTTAATGGCTCGGAGACGGTGACTTTGAAGCTGGGCGTAATAACCCTGTACGATGTTCCTATCACAGCGGTAGCCTTTTTTGGCCTGTTGGCGGGGATGGTTATCATGCTTGTCACTAGCATCCATAATGACTTAAGGGTTAGACGAATCCTCCGAGACCGACTCACAGAAGAGGATAGTGAGGAGAAGGCCCGCATCATCGACCACAGACAGCACGATTTATTCGGGAAAGATGAGGAAGAAGGCTAAGGATTAGTGGGACAAGGTTGCGGACGGTGTTAGGTCGATTTCAGCAATCACTGGTGAACAAGGTCAGCGCATGTTTGTTGGATTCGCCTATACCTTTAGAGCTCATTTCTTACGAACCACAAATAGTACTGAGAATGAGAAGTTTTGGCTCAAGAAGAAGCCGATTCTTAAGCCTGATTACTGGGTTAGTTGAGCACTATATTACCCATAAAGCTTTGTGAATCTTGACCTGGCCAGACTCCTTTTCTATCCTCCGCTCCTTCCATCTGCGACATCTCTGGTTCCCGGTTTATGCTTGAAAAACAAAGCCTTACGATTTCCCGTTTTCTAGTCGAGGAGGAGCGTAGGATGCCTAGGGCAACCGGTGTGTTCACGGGTTTGCTCAACGACATTGCTTTAGCAGCTAAGATTATCTCTCGTGAGGTCAATCATGCGGGATTAGCTGAGATGCTAGGGGATACAGGGGAAGAAAACTCCCACGGGGAGCGAGTTCAGAAGCTCGACATTTTTGCGGATGATGTGATGCGCCAGGTCCTACATCACACGGGCTTAATCACCTGCATGGCTTCTGAGGAGAAAGAGTTTTTTTGGCCGGTGCCGGACAGCTTCCCATCTGGAGAATACGTCGTCATTTATGATCCACTGGACGGCTCGTCGAACATCGACGTGAACGTATCAATCGGAACAATCTTCAGCATTCATTCCAAGATCTCTAGTTCAGAGCGAGGAGAATTGAGTGACTGCTTGCAAGCTGGTAAACATCAGGTTGCAGCAGGCTATGTCCTCTATGGATCATCCACCATGTTTGTATATACCACAGGCAGGGGAGTACATGGCTTCACGCTTGACCCTTCTCTCGGAGAATTTGTTTTAAGTCACGAAAGCATGTGTTTCCCTGACCCCCCCCGCCGCGTCTACTCCATAAACGAAGCTCACTACAATAGTTGGAAAACTGGACAACAACTCCTCATTGATCACTTGAAGGATGGGGGCGACTTCAGTTCACGCTATATCGGGTCATTAGTGGCGGATTTCCACAGGACGTTACTACAGGGAGGCATCTTCATGTATCCGTCAGGGAAGGGTGCTCCAGAGGGTAAATTACGCCTCCTCTACGAGTGCTCACCGATTGCTATGCTTGCAAAACAGGCAGGTGGTCGTGCAAGCACCGGAGCTCGGGATGTGTTGGAGGTTATCCCTGACTCACTGCATCAACGGGTACCTTTCTACGCGGGGAACAGCGAGTTAGTTGATCTAGCAGAAGAGTTCTTGGCAGAAGAAGATTAGACGACCTGACTTTATCATCATCTATTTTTCAGAAGAGTGTTAGAGCCAAGTTTGTGGAAAGACTCAGCAGTTAGTTGGCCCTTGCTCGGAGACAAACCCTTTGTCCACATCTACTAATGGGGCTGGGTAATCCCCGGAGAAGCACGCGGTACAGTACGGTCCTGTTTCTGCGACTGCTTCTAACATACCGTCCAATGATAAATAGCCTAGCGAGTCCACACCGAGCCTTTCCTCGATCTCTTTTACGGATAGAGCAGAGCCGATCAGCTCTCCTTTAGTGGGCATGTCGATACCATAAAAACACGGCCACCTTACTGGGGGACTCCCGATCCGGAAGTGCACCTTAGCTGCACCAGATTTGCGGAGCATACGCACGAGGCTGCGGCTGGTTGTACCGCGCACCAGGGAATCATCTACTACCACAACTCTTTTTCCTTCGACTACTTCACGGACAGGATTGTACTTCATCCGTGCCCCAAAATCCCGATCCTTCTGGGATGGGTTGATGAATGTTCTCCCTATGTAATGGTTCCGGAGCATCCCCAACTCAAAAGGGATTCCGCTGCATTCGGCAAAGCCTAAGGCTGCCGAGTTTGCGCTATCTGGTACAGCGATTACCGCGTCAGCTTCAACAGGGTGTTCACTCGCAAGGCGGCGCCCGAATGCGCGCCGAGCTCGATCGACGCTGATGCCTGATATTCGAGAGTCCGGCCTAGCGAAGTAGACTAGCTCGAAAACACAAGGAGCGGGTTGGTCAGCCGAGGGTAGAGACCTAAGCTTTTCAACCGTCCCATCCACGATCTTAATGACCTCACCGGGTTCGACATCGCGCACAAAATCAGCCCCTAGAATATCCAGGGCGCAGGTCTCGCTTGCGACAATGTGGCCCTCTCCTTTTTGCCCGAGTACAAGAGGGCGAAAACCACGTGGATCACGTGCCGCATAGATCACGTTGTCGATTGCCAGGACTATTGAGTATGCACCCTCAAGGTGAGTCAGAGCATCATCGACTTGAGCATCAATCGAATCATGTCTGGACTTAGCAATCAAATGGATGAGAGTCTCTGAGTCCGACGTGGTTCTGAAGATCGCGCCCTCGTCGACGAGGCGTTTCCGTAAGTCAAAGTGGTTTGTAAGGTTACCGTTGTGGGCTAGAGCGATATTCCCACGTGAATATCTAGCGATAATTGGCTGGATGTTGTCGAGATCGTTCCCACCTGATGTTGAGTACCGAACATGTCCGACAGCTGTGCGACCGAGGAGCTTGCGAAGCGACCACTTATCGAATACATCGCCAACGAGTCCGGCACCTTTAAGAATGTGCGGGCCATCTTCGTCAAAAGTAAAAATGCCTGCTGCTTCCTGCCCCCTGTGCTGAAGTGCATACAGACTCAGGAACGCGCTTTCGGAAGCAGAGTCCAGCCCACTCACACCAACAACTCCACACTCCTCTCGTGGTCGGTCGTCGATGTGTAGAGACGCGTGCTTCATCGAGACGGTGGGTGTGAACGGTTCCGGAAGCTTAGAGGGTTGTTCCACTTTACTCCTCCGAAGATACCGGAGTGTTCATTATTGCAGGAAGTGCTCCAAAATATGCCTGGTGCAGGCTCGTAAGATCAGTTTCGATTTGTCCAGATACTGCCGTCACATGAAACGGATCTTCCCTTCCTCCGACAGTCCCAATTTTTCTTGCTGGTACTCCATGGTCCATAGCAATTCGAATCACATTGTCGGTCCTATCTGGAGCACATGAAACTACTATTCTACCTTGGGATTCAGCGAAGAGAGTCGTTACTGGAGGAAGCTTGTCATCAAGCACTACATTAACTCCAAAAGGTGCTTCGCCATCACCCAACGCGCACTCAGCAAGTGTGCATGCAAGTCCACCATCCGAACAGTCGTGTGCCGATCGTAATTCCTTCTCCTGGATCATAGTCAGAACTGCTCTTTGGAGTTGTCGTTCATGTGTGAGATCGACCCTCGGAGGGAATCCTGCTACGAGTCCAGCCGTCACATAGAGATATTCTGCTCCCCCTATTTCAGCTGTGTTTTCACCAAGAAGGACAATATCGTCACCCTCAGACTGGAATGATTGGGGTGAAATATGTGATACGTTTTCAATTATCCCCACCATACCGATCACGGGTGTGGGGTAGATCGCCTGTCCGTCCGTCTCATTGTAAAAAGACACGTTTCCGCCGGTGACTGGGGTCTCGAAGGCTTTACATGCATCAGCCATTCCCAGGACCGCCTCTCGGAATTGATAGTAGATGTGTTGCTTCAGAGGGTTACCGAAATTGAGGTTGTTAGTAATCGCGGTAGGGATAGCTCCCGAGCAAACTAAATTCCGAGCTGCTTCTGCTACAGCAATCATCGCGCCTTGCCTGGGATCAAGATATACAAACCGTCCATTGCAATCGGTTGTTGCCGCGATAGCTTTCTCCGTCCCACGAATACGTATTACCCCCGAATCTCCCCCAGGACGAACGGCAGTTGATGTCCTGACAGTTGTATCATACTGGTGATATATCCAACGCTTTGAAGCAACATTCGGAGATGCGAGGAGAAGCAGAAATGCTTTTGTAAGGTCACCTTCTGGAATAAGATGCTCGGCCAGATCCATCTCTCGGAGTTCCCGTACCTCATCGGCCTCGATACCCTCACGTTCGTATGTGGGACATCCATCTGTGAGGGGTAGGGCCGGCATATCCGCGACGACCGCCCCGTCTTCTAAGACCCGGAATCTACCGTCCGCAGTCACTTCTCCAATCTCTTCAGCCTCTAGTTCCCACTTCTCTAGGATCCGGTGGACTTCATCTTCATAACCCTTGGTGGCGACTACCAGCATCCGCTCCTGTGATTCTGATAACAGGATCTCGTATGGTGTCATATCTGGCTCCCGCACTGGAACTCGAGCCACATCGATCTCGACTCCGTTTCCAGCTCGCCCCGCCATTTCAGCTGCGGAAGATGTAATACCCGCAGCGCCCATATCTTGGATACCCGTGATCGAGCCGCTGGAGATCAACTCTAGACTGGCCTCAAGGAGTAGTTTTTCGGTAAACGGGTCACCCACTTGAACTTGTGGTCGCGACGCTTCTTCGGACTCTTCACTGAGTTCTTCACTAGCGAACGTTGCTCCGTGGATGCCGTCTCGGCCAGTACGGGCACCAACCGCCATTAATGTATTGCCCACACCCGAAGCCGATGCCGTAATCAAATCTTCTTTCTTCATCAGACCCAAGCACATCGCGTTCACGATTGGGTTTCCTTCGTAGCCTCGGTCGAACGCTACCTCCCCGCCAATATTTGGAACGCCGATGCAGTTACCATAGTCACCGACCCCACTAACAACTCCACCGAATAAGTACCGGACCCTTGCACTATCCAGATCCCCAAAGCGAAGTGAGTCCAAAATAGCGATGGGACGGGCTCCCATCGTGAAAACGTCACGTAGGATGCCTCCCACACCAGTAGCCGCACCCTGATAGGGTTCAACTGCCGATGGGTGGTTGTGCGACTCTATCTTGAATGCCAGTGCGTAGCCGTCTCCTATGTCAATCACACCGGCGTTCTCTCCTGGACCCTGAATAACCCAAGGTGCCTCCGTGGGAAGCAACTGCAGGAGCCGTTTGGAGTTTTTGTAGCCGCAGTGCTCCGACCACATTGCACTAAATACACCTAATTCAGTGAACGTTGGAATACGGCCCATAATTTTACAAATGCGCTCATACTCACTGTCGGAAAGACCGTGATCAGCTACGAGCTCTGAAGTGATTTCGGGATCACCGGTACGCGGAGGCACTAAAGGTATTGTCACGGATGCACTTTCGCCGGCACTCATGGAATTAAGGTCTCTCGTCTCAGCATTTGAATTTCGTTGTTATAGCACAGCGGTGGATAGGTTTGTAGCCAGTGATAGAAAAACACCCACTCCGTCAATAGATCCAAGGATTTCTTCCATCGCACGCTCGGGATGAGGCATCATGCCCAAGACATTTCCTGACTTATTAGTCAATCCAGCGATACTATTTTTGGAGCCATTAGGGTTTGCCTCATCACTTAACTCACCATCTGAACTCACATACCTGAAAACGACTCTCTTCTCAGCTTCGAGTTCCTCTAGAAGTTGGTCGTCTGCTTCGTAGTTTCCTTCACCGTGCGCTATGGGCATACGGAGGATTTGTCCCTTCTGGTACTCGCTCGTAAATGGTGTGTCAGTTTGTTCGACGCGCAGATGGATGTCTTTGCTTTCAAAACGGAGTGAGGCATTCCGGACTAGAGCTCCGGGTAGGAGTCCAGCTTCACAAAGAATCTGAAAACCGTTGCAGATACCCAGAACGGGCCCACCATTCTCAGCGAATCCGATGAT
>CAWVZF010000038.1:0-19241 GCA_963934665.1 uncultured bacterium
CCTCTACAGCGGGATTTCCACTCCATCCTGTGTACACGAAACCCGCCCCTGAATCGAACGCTTCTTTAAGCTCACCAAAACTATTCACACCACGTACCGTGCTGTCGTCACGCCTCGTTCGGGCAGCTTCAAGTAAATTGTCCTGGAAATACTCGAGCTTCTCTGGAAGTTTCGTGATGGCTTCGGTTTCGGGAAGAAAAGCTTTCCGATTTTCTCCTTCAGGTGTTAGCCGACGCACGAGTGCAAGCTGTTCATTCTGGAGATCCTTGGGGCCTATTTCCACGCGAAATGGAACGCCCTTCCGCTCCCACTCAAAGTACTTTGCTCCCGGTGAGAGATTATCACGACTATCGATCTTGGCCCTAACTCCCAGCTTCTCCAATCGAGATAGTACTTCATCAGCTTTCTCTAGCACCCCCGACGTATCTTCACCCGCTAGTATGGGAATAATCACTACCTGAGTCGGGGCAAGGCGCGGAGGGATAACTAGCCCGCTATCGTCGCCATGAGTCATCACTACCCCACCGACTAAGCGAGTGGAGACCCCCCAAGATGTATTCCAAGCGTATTCCTCTATGCCATCCTCTGATTGGAATGTTAGTTCGAACTGCTTTGAGAAATTTTGACCAAGAAAGTGTGAGGTGCCCGACTGTAGTGCCTTTTTGTCCTTCATTAAAGCTTCGCAAGAATAGCTATTTACAGCTCCAGCAAATTTCTCTGAATCAGACTTTAGGCCAGTGATCGGAGGCATCGCTAACCACTCATCCATGAATTTCCGGTACAACTCAAGTATCAGAAGCGTCTCTTCCTCAGCTTCACCTGCGGTCGCGTGTGCGGTATGTCCTTCCTGCCATAGAAATTCAGATGTACGGAGAAAGAGCCGAGTCCTCATTTCCCAGCGCATGACATTAGCCCACTGGTTCAGAAGCACAGGTAGGTCCCGATAGCTCTGGACCCATTTTGCATACATCGAATAGATGATCGTTTCCGAGGTAGGGCGCACGACGTAAGGCTCTTCCAACTCCTTACCACCTGCCCTTGTTACAATGGCCAATTCCGGAGCGAAGCCTTCTATATGCTCTTTCTCTCGCTCAATGAAGCTCATGGGAATGAGAAGAGGAAAGTAGGCATTCTCATGACCTGTTTCCTTGAACATGGCATCGAGTGCACTTTGCATATGCTCCCAAATTCCATAACCCCAAGGCCTGATCACCATACTGCCACGCACCGGCGAGTGATCCGCCAACTCAGCCCTTTGAACTACTTCATTATACCAAGCTGAGAAGTCTTCGCTCTGTGGTGTCAGTTTCTTATCGTTACCCATTTCTCTCTTTGATCTTCAGTTTCGATATCACGGCCGATTTACTCCCACCTCTACCCGACCGAAGGACCACGATCAGCCCAGGAACACCTAAAAGAAGGATCGACACACCGATCCAGGTTAACCGGAAAGAAACCTTCAACTGCGCGGCAATCAACCAGGCCACCAGAGCACCACCGAGCATGGCAATCAGTCCAGCACCAGCCAGAATCACCCATTCTAAGAGGTTGAGGCGATGGATAGCTCGTGCGGCTACCTCCTGGGTGACCCTCACATCTTCTTGATCGGTTCGGTTTGGTTGATTCACATGAGGTCCGAAAGCACGACCTCCCGCTCCTCCCCCGATGTCATATCTCTAGCAATGAAACAGCCTCTCTCTAGCTCACCGGGTCCTATAATAAGAACGACGGATGCACCTTCACGTCCCGCAGCCTTCATCTGCTTTAATAAAGACTGATCACGTAAAGAATAAGCGACGCTCTTGCCGGACTCACGTAGGGCCTGGGCAATCCTCAATGCCTCCGGACGCTCCTGAGCTGAAACGACGACGACGAAGTAATCAAGTTTTCTTTGGAACGTTGGAACGAGTCCACGATCAGCAAGAAGCTCTCCTAGCACTACGTCACCCATCCCGAATCCAGTCGCAGGAAGTGGTTCCCCTCCGACAAGTTCAAGCAGTCGATCGTAACGCCCTCCTCCACAAATTGCTCGGAGTTCTCCCCTTCGGTCAAAGAGTTCAAAGACAACTCCGGTATAGTAAGCTAGGCCTCGGACAATCTTTAGATCGACTTCCACATACTCGCCTAAGCCCATTGCATTTAGTCTTGCAACGAATTCATGGAATGATGTAATCCGCTCCGAGACCCTGCTGTCAGAGAGAATCTGTACATCAAGGTCTTCGAGCGAGGGAGCAAGAAATACGGCAAGAACTTGTTCTGCCAGATCGTCTGAGAAACCCAGGTCTGCTACAAGCATCTCCCGTACAGATGATTCCGGTTTTCTTCCTAGCTTATCGGCTATAGCGAGAGTACCAGCGACAGCATCTTCAGGTACCCCCACTACCTCAAGAAGTACTTGCACTAGTCTTCGATCTGAAACTCGAGCAACAAAATCTTCAGATGTCAAACCAAGCTCACGAAGCCCATCAATTGCAACTGCAAGGATCTCAGCATCAGCAGCTAGGCCAGCCTCTCCAATAACATCCACATTCCACTGGAAATGTTCCTTTAGTCGGCCGCGCTGTTGCCGCTCGTACCGGAATAGTTGTGGAAGGCTAAACCAACGGATCGGCTTGCTCATCCCCCTGCTTCTCGCCCCCAGAATGCGAGCAAGCGACGGTGTCATTTCTGGCCTCAAGGATACCTGTCGGTCACCCTTGTCTGTGAAGGAGTAGAGCTGGTTAACAATTTCATCACCGCTCTTCTGAACGTATAACTCAATCGGTTCGAGAGGAGGGCCATCATACTCTAGGAAACCATAGCGACGAGCTACACGACGCCAGGCCTCACAAATATGAGCCCGGAGCGCGTATTCTTCCGGTGGGAAGTCTCGGAATCCTGGAAGTCTCGGAAACACTGAATTAGCCATGGTGGCGCGAAATCTAGGAGGCCAGTCCAGATCTACAATGGGGTCACGACAGTGAATTGGAGAGTCCAGTTCAACATGACTCACCTCTAAATGGCCCTCTCCCTAAAATTTTGAGTGCACTTCCTACAGTGTGCACCGACCCCGTAACAAGTACAGTACCTTGCCCTGCATCACTCCGGGCTTGTATCAGCGCTTCTTCAAAATCTTCCTCAATTCGAAGTTGCACGATTTTCTCTAGGGCCTCAAACGCATCCTCTGGTTTCCAACAACGGTCTAAAGGCGCGGAGGGAGCCTGAGTCAAAAACGCCTCATCTATTCGAGAGAAAAGGGAGGAAAGCATGCTCCTCCAATCTTTGTCACCCAAGACAGCAACCAAAGCAATAAGCGGACGCGGAAGATCAAGACTGTCGATGGTATCAACAAGGGAATCCATCCCTGCCACATTATGCGCCACGTCAAAAAGCCACACTCGTCCGTCGATGACTTCGATCTGATTTCGCCCATGATGTTCAACAGCAGCGACCCCTGCTCTCAATGTCTCCAAATCAGGCCGTAGATCTTCAGGCATATGCTGAAGCATTTCGACCGCCAGAGCAGCGTTCGTTGCCTGGTGGCGTCCGATAAGGGGTGTCTCAATCTCAATTTGTCCCCAAGCATTCGTCTCCAGAGTAAAACGAGTCCGATCAGAACTGACTTCAATCCTCTCGGGTTCAGGTTCAGTTGCCCTTAGAAAGGGAGCTCCTACATCTCTGGTGACCTCGCGGAATACCTCTAGTAAGCCTTTATCAGATTCCGTTGTTACGAGCGGGACACCTGGCTTCACAATACCCAATTTTTCCCGCGCTATACCTCTTAATGAATTACCTAGGTAGTCTGAATGATCGAGTGCGACATTGGTGATCGCTGTAATCTCAGGGCAAATGACATTGGTAGCATCTAGACGTCCTCCCAACCCAACTTCAATCACTGCAACCTCAACATCCTCACGTTCAAAAGCGTATAACCCGAGGACTGTGGCTGCCTCAAAGAACGTGAGTCCGCTGATCTCGGGGACGTTCATTAGCTCTCCGGCAAGATCCAACGTTCGGTCTTGAGTTAGGGGATTACCAGCAACACAAATCCGTTCTCTGAACGAACAAAGGTGAGGTGAAGTATAGCAGCCAGTGCGAAAGCCTGCCGTTTCAAGGACCGCTGCTAAAGTGGAAGTGACAGAACCTTTTCCATTAGTGCCACCTACATGAATTGTGCGGTAACTTCGATGGGGATCACCCAAGATCTTTAGGGATTTTTCAGTTCTCTCGAGCCCCCAATGGACACCAGGGGCAAGCGACGGAAACAGGCGATCAGCCAGACCGTCCAGAAAAAAGCCACCGCCTAGCCTAGCCTGAAATTCTGAGGCGCCTGCTATTCCGTCCATCCAGCTAATTGATGTCTGAGGATCACCGCAATGGTTTCCTTGAGATCACGTCGGTCTACCACCAGGTCTACCATCCCGTGTTCCAATTGAAACTCTGAGCGTTGAAACCCCTCAGGGAGTTCCTGCTTGATTGTCTCCTCAATCACCCTCGGCCCAGTGAAACCGATAAGGGCATTCGGTTCTGCCAGGTTCACATCCCCAAGCATTGAGTGGGATGCCGTGGTTCCACCAGTCGTAGGGTTTGTTAGAACTGAGATAAATGGAATAGAAGCCTCATGGAGTCTCGCTAGTGCCGTGGAAGTCTTGGCCATTTGCATCAATGAGTAAATGCCTTCCTGCATGCGGGCACCACCTGATTGGCTTACGGTGACAAAGGGTATACTTAGCTCAAGAGCTAACCGACATGCTCTCGCAATTTTTTCTCCGACCACCGATCCCATTGAACCTCCGATGAAGGAAAAATCCATTGCCGCAATCGCAATTTCAATTCCATCTAGTCGGCCAACGGCAGTTACCACAGCTTCACTTTTTCCAGCTGACTCTGCTGTCGCAATTCGGTTTATATAAGGTTTAACGTCCACGAATTCCAAGGGATCGCTGGCTCTAAGGTCCCCGTCGAGTTCTTCAAAACTTCCTGGATCCAAAAGAATACTTAAGTAGCCCTCAGCCGAGATCCGGAGGTGGTAACCACACGACTCACAAACGTTAAGATTCCTTGCGAGCCGCTCTCGATAGAGCACTTTTCCACAGCCAGGACATTGCTCAAAAATATCCGCAGGCACATCTCTCTTGTTTCGAGCCTTAAGGGGCTTTTTATCCTTCCTGAACCAAGCCATCAAAACTGTGTTTTGGTACGGGTGAATGAGTTGGGCAAATCATACATTATGCGAGTCACTGAGAGTGGATGAGTGAATGCCAAGGATGACCTGTCTGCCTAGCCTTCGTGGGCTACACGAACAGCAATAGCCAAGGAGATCCAACACATCAAAAGGAATGTGCCTCCATAACTCACGAATGGGAGTGGTATACCGGTGATCGGTACCACACCAACGGTCATGCCGATATTTACGAAGATATGGGCAATCCAGGCTCCGAAGATACCAAGCACCACCAGACCAGCAAAGGGATCTGCCGTCCGTGTTGCCATATGCACTAGACGTCCCAGGATGAAGCAAAAAGCCAAGATCCCGAGCGCAGTACCTATGAACCCGAGTTCTTCTCCTACAACGCTGAAAATAAAGTCAGTATGTTGCTCGGGAAGGAAGTCATACCGCTTTTGAGGACCTAAAGTGAATCCTTGACCCATGACCCCGCCACTTCCAACTGCAACTTTCGACTGGATGAGCTGATATCCAGCTCCACGGGGATCTACTTCCGGATCAAGAAAAACAAGAATGCGATTCTGTTGATACGTGGCGAGTCGATTCCAGAGGGGCTGGGCTACCGTGCCAGCGGCTAGATTAGCAAGAACCACTCCAATAGACTCAAATAGAAGAAGTCGATAGCGGAAGAGATATAGGAAGCCAGCTAATGCAACGATATAGCCGGACCAGATAACCGTGTCATAGGAAAGGATCAGGCCGAAAACAGGACTTACTATAAGGAGAAGCAGGATCACTGGGGTACCGGCCCAGAAGAGCATCGCGAGAAGGATCCCTCCAAACGCCATCGCGGTACCCAGGTCGGGCTGCAGGATGACGAGTGTAAGCGGAAGGCCAACTAAGAGTGCAGGAAGCAGAAGATCCTGAACTGAATTGAGTGGTTCCTTTCTCTGGGATAAGAATCTTGCCAGAAACAGGATAGTCGCAATCTTCGCGATCTCGGATGGCTGAAAACTGAATGATCCAATCTGAATCCAACTTTTGACACCTGCAGCTGTCCCGACCCCTGTTCCAATTACAAGAGTAGATACCAAAAGCAGGACACTAAGAGTATATGAGGGTAAAGCGACCCATTCGATCCACCGCACCGGGACCCGAACCACAACACCAAACGCTGTCACTGCAAGTACAAACCATATTCCCTGCCGGATCCATGCATCCTGAGTCACATCATTCGGGATATGGACAACTCCTGCCGAATAGATCATTGCCATCCCGAAACAAGTGAGAGCGAGGATGGCTAGCACCAGCGGGGGCTCCAGGAGCCATTTAGTCAATTGACGCCTCATCGGATAACGCCACTTACGGTAGGATAGCGCTCTTGATACCAGGTCGGCACAGGCCCAATCTGCACATGATCCAAGTAGGTTTGGACACTGTCCGTTGGGATACCGTGCTTCCTTCGTAGGTAATAATCAGCTGTTTTTGCCATGATGGGGGCAGCTGTTGCAGAGCCACTCTCTCCATATTCCACAATCACTACCACCACAATGCCCGGAGGTCCGCCGAAAGGGCCGGCCATCCCAGCGAACCAGGCATGTGGCTCAGCAAGGCCAGCCTGACTCAGTCCGTGCTCAGCCGTACCCGTCTTGCCTAGGACTTCCCAATGTTCAAGCGCTGTACCGAAGTGCGCTGTACCACCTGGTGCTGTGACCTTCCTCAACCCCTCACGGAGTGCCTCCAGATGGTCAGGGTCTAAATCAAGGGCCCATGTGTCCTCAATTCCCAGATCACGAGCCAGGAGGGGGGTCGGAGCAGATCCGTCTCTAGCAAGCGCAAGATAGAACTGAGCTATCTTAAGAGGTGTTTGAGAATTCGGACCCTGACCAATCGAAAGCGGAAGAACCTCTCCTTCGCGAGGAGCATACCCGAACCGCCGCTCCCAAAACTCTCTCTCAGCTGGAAAGATTCCCTGACTCTCTTGGGGAAGATCAATACCACACTGTCGGCTGAAGCCAATTTCTGTAGAGCGCCGTAGAAGCGGATCAAGCCCAATTCTAAGCCCAAGTTGATAGAAGTAGACATCGCAAGAATTACCAATTGCCTCAGCTAGGTTGTTGAACCCATGACCATCAGGGTCCCAACACCTGTAGGACCGGTTACCGAAAGTATAGGACCCGGTACACGGGACAGGCATCTTCTCATCCGGTGTGATCACTCCAAGATCCAAGCCAATTCCAGCCGCAGCTAATTTCCAGGTTGATGCAGGGGGGTAGAGACCCAGTACAACACGATTGAACAGGGGGTTCCGATTATCAGCGTTGAGGTCCTGCCAAAGTTGGTTTGATATCCCGCTCACAAAATCATTGGGGTCATATCCTGGGTTCGAATAGAGGGCGAGAACACCCCCGTCTTCAGGGTTTAGCGCTATCACGGCCCCGGACAATGATTTCGGAAAGATGTGGTGGATCCACTCCTGCAACTCAATATCAATATTGAGATGCAGGCTCTCTCCTCCCTCACCGGGGTCCACTCTGAAGGCACCGAAATCCCCTACGATCCGCCCACGAGCATCTACTTCAACGTACTTGAGACCTCTTCTGCCCTGTAAGATCGATTCATATTGCTTCTCTACACCCGTTTTTCCCACGACCATGCCCTGTTCATAAAGGTCCTGAGAAAAGTCAGCGGATTCTAGTTCATCAGCAGTGATTTCTCCGACATAGCCTAGTATATGAGCTGCCGTTTCACCTCCAAAATACCTGCGCCGCGGTCTCATTTCGATGTGGACTTTAGGAAACTCTGTTCGGCGTTCTTGAAGAGCACTCACCACTGCGAAGTCAGCATCAGCGTCGACCACCAGAGGCTGTCGACCATAACGTGTAAGGAATGCTAACAAAGACTCAATACGCTCACCCGAAATCTCCATGTACTGGCTCATCTGATTGAGCGTCGCCCGGATAGAATCTGGTGGCCCAGGTAGAAGTGTTATCGCATAGCCCGGAACATTATCTGCAATGACACGACCATTTCGATCGTAGATAGTGCCTCTTGGAGCAGGAATTGGGAGCTGACGAATCCGGTTTGACTCCGCTCTGAGTTCCCAAGTATTTGAGCGCAACACTTGAAGTCTGAAGAACGCAACAGTGAGAATACCCATCAAGATCACTATGATCAGATATAAACCTCGTGCTCGCTGCCTCCGAGAGTGCGGGTGATAGAGGTTCATCTCACTTCTCTCCTGCGCCATCCCATTAACATCATGAGTGGTATCGCTATAGTTGCAGCGTATACACCCCCTAAGAGACCATTTAGCATCACTTGTTCAAGGAATGGGAGACGAAGAGCCTCACCCGCCATTGCCCAATGAAGTAACTCACGAGCCCATTTTCCGAGAATGAAGTATGAAAGCTGAAAACTTAGTGAATCACCCACAAATAGGTTCCGTGTGGTCGCTCCCAGGGCTCCGGTCAGTGTCATGGCCACACTGTTAGCCCCAAACGCCAGGACACTTAGTGAGTCTTCTAAGAGCCCAAATGCAAGCCCGAGTCCGGAAGCCCATCCTATTCCGATTTCTCGTGCAGCCAAAAGTAGAGCAATGGTGAGCATATCCGGTACTGCAGGCCCCAACCCAAATCCCACATGCATCATGAAGTGAGCTAAGAAAAGGCATAGAACAACCAGCCATAATCTAATGCTGTGACTCATGGTTCCCTGCGCTCCAGAATCCCCTTTTCTGCGGTACTTAAAGAATCGTCTACCCAGAGCTGATCCAGGTTATTAGGCGCACGATTAGTGAAAACGATAACGTGTGTGACAGAACCCGGCTCTACCATTGGCCGAAGTCGATAAGCCTTCCTCCACTGTCCTTCAACTTCCTCAATACCAGCTATACGGCCTATAGGAATTCCTCTCGGAAATAAACCACCGAGCCCGCTAGTCACCACCGGTGTATCGTCTGGAGCGGTTTCGTAGTACGCAGTCCCGTTGAGCACTAATCGGTCCTCTTCTCGGAAAGCTCCTCGCCGATTCTCTACTATGCCATACATGCGACCATCCTGAAGCATCGCACTCACACGGAAATCGGGATGGGTCCAGTCCATACCTACTGACATTTCTTGTCGTACCTCCAGGATTCTACCCACCAATCCATGTCTGTTCACTACCGGGGCACCATTTTCAATCTCATCCCCTGATCCAAGCTCCAAAAAAAACATGCTCTCCGATCCAGGAATTCCCGAACGCAATATTGTCGCAGGACGGAAGCTGCCCTCCCCTCGCTCAACTAAATCAAGCAAATCCCGAAGGACCCGGTTCTCATCCAAAAGACCAGCCTGGGAAGATACCGTAGCGGTAAGAGAGTCTAGTTGGGCCCGTAGGATACCTGTCTCTGCAGCGTTTTCCTTAGCGGCAGCCACCCATTGCTGAGTCACGATGAAGGGCCGTAGAGTTGTGACTCGCATCGACCAGGCGATGCTTTGTTGCATATCGGCTGGGATAGTTGCAGCAACTAATGCCAGAATCAAGAACGAGATCGCGAGTAGATTCTGACGTCGTTGACCCTCAGCGTGCTCCGGCTCGGGCCTGAACGCCACCAAGACTCCTAACTCCTATTGGACTAGAACAGTACGATAGTGGTGGAGATCATCGAGGATCCGGCCTGCACCTCGCACCACACACGTCAGCGGTTCTTCATCCACATGGATTGGGAGGTTAGTCTCGTGCTGCAATAACCGATCTAGTCCTCGAATCAATGCACCACCCCCGGTCATTACGATCCCTCTGTCGACAATGTCTGATGAGAGTTCAGGTGGAGTAATTTCAAGCGCTCGACGCACGGCCTCAACAATCGCCTGAATCGGCTCTTGTATGCACTCTCGAATTTCCTGAGAGTGGACAGTCACAGTTTTCGGGATACCAGATACCAGGTCCCTGCCCTTTACTTCCATCTCTTGCTCTTCACCAATATCAAACGCTGACCCAATCTGGATCTTGATGGCCTCAGCTGTCGGCTCACCGATAAGCAGATTGTAGTTCTTCCGAAGAAATGTGACGATCGCTGCGTCAAGTTCGTCTCCTCCAACCCGGATTGACGTGTTAGAGACAATGCCTGAGAGCGCGATCACCGCAATTTCCGTAGTACCTCCACCAATATCGATAACCATATTCCCAGTTGGTGTTTCCACCGGAAGACCTACTCCTATGGCTGCGCCCATTGGCTCATCCACCATGTATACAACCTTTGCTCCAGCCGACATAGCCGATGACCGGACTGCCCTACGCTCGAGCTCAGTAATCCCAGATGGGACACCTATGACTACGCGAGGTTTGATTCGGAAGATTCGTTTATGTGTAACCTGAACTAGGAAGTGCCGAAGCATCATCTCCGTTACATCCACATCAGCGATTACCCCGTCCTTTAAAGGACGAATCGCTTCGATCCCTTCCGGTGTACGCCCGAGCATACGTTTGGCCTCGAGCCCAATTCCCATGATTCTGCGGCTTCCCTTTTCAACTGCCACCACAGATGGCTCGTTGAGTACAATCCCCTCGCCCTTCACATAGACCAACGTATTTGCAGTGCCGAGGTCGACAGCGATGTCATTCACCGGGACTAGGCGTCCCGAGCTAAACCAGCTACTTAGTCCAGACAACAGTTCAGTCGACATTCCAAGGTCATGGGGGCAATCTTCGGGCTGCTTGGGCGTCTTACACTGCCCAAAGGGCCCGAGAACATACGTTTACTGACTACCAGAAGCCAGTATCCAAGATGTATAGAGGCGATATCCGATTGTACCTAACCAGTTCCGGTACTTCCGAAGCCACCTTCTCCTCGGTTCGTATCGCTAAGTTCTTCCACCTCTGCCACTTCCGGGCTTTGAAATAGAGAAAAGACTAGTTGAGCCACACGCTCACCTCTGATTAGCGTAACCTGCTCAGATCCGAGATTTTGGATAATAATCTTGACTTCACCCCTGTAATCTGGATCGATAGTACCCGGACTATTTGGCAGAGTGATCCCATAGTTCAGCGCTAATCCCGAACGTGGACGTACCTGGCATTCCATTCCTTCAGGTAATTCCATAATTAAGCCAGTCCTTATCAAACGAATCTCTCCAGGGTCTAGTACTACATCGGTTTCAGCGGATCGTATATCGTAACCGGCAGCCTGTGGCGTCGCTCTGGCAGGTAATGGGAGATCCGGATTAGATGGGAGTCTTTGAAATTGGACCTTTAATTCTTGAGTCACACCTGACCCGAACCCACCAATAAGTCATTGACACTATGACATTCCATCCCAAAAGCATCCGCAACACCCTGACAAGTAACCTGACCGCGGACGATGTTCACTCCTGCTTTCAAAGATGAATCCAACAAGCAAGCTTGCTCCCATCCCTTCTCAGCAAGTGCAAGTGCATATGGGAGAGTTGAATTAGTCAGAGCAAGCGTGCTCGTTCGCGGAACTCCTCCGGGCATATTCGCCACCCCATAATGCATAACCTCATCAACCAGATAAACCGGGTCCTGGTGGGTAGTTGGCTTGATCGTCTCTACACACCCACCTTGATCCACAGCAACATCCACGATCACCGTCCCGGGACGCATCAAAGCCAAATCTTCACGATTGATCAATCTCGGGGCCTTCGCTCCTGGAATCAGCACGGCACCAATAATCAGGTCAGCGTCTTGGACTTGTTTGCGAATCGCATATCGCGTACTGAAGAGCACTTGGACATTCGCAGGCATGACATCATCTAGGTAACGTAGCCGCTCGAGATCGATGTCCATTATATGGACCCTCGAACCTAAGCCTGCGGCCATCTTTGCCGCGTTAGTGCCGACAACCCCTCCGCCCAAAATCAGAACCTTGCCCGGTAGCACCCCGGGTACTCCACCCAGTAAAACTCCTAGCCCACCTTGCGGCTTCTCCAGATATTTTGCTCCCTCCTGGACCGCCATGCGCCCCGCCACTTCACTCATCGGGGTTAGTAGGGGCAATTCTCCACTAGATAGCTTGACAGTTTCATAAGCGATCGCCACCACGCCTGCTTCTATACATGCTCTGGTTAGGCTTTTATCGGCTGCAAAATGAAAGTAGGTAAAAATCACCTGACCATCTCTCATGTATGGTAACTCTTGGTGTATAGGCTCTTTCACTTTCATAATCATTTCAGCCTGGGCCCAAACCTCTTCCGCTGTGTCAAGCAGTTCCGCTCCTGCTTCTGTATAGAAATCATCAGTGAAGCCACTTCCTAAGCCGGCACCACGTTCCATGACAACGTTATGCCCATCTTGAGAAAGCATCTCTGCCCCCGCTGGAGTAAGGGCAACACGGTATTCATCAGGTTTGATTTCCTTGGGTACACCAATCAGCATTCGATTCTCACAGTTCTCAGTTCTTTGAAAAATCCTGCCTCTAGATTGTCTCGGGTCCCAGGCGCAACACAAAATGACGGTCAGGAGAGTAGTACATTTCAGCCACTCGCTGAATTTCTTCAAAAGATACGGCGTCAATTTTCTCTAGGACTCCATCTAGGCCCACAAATGGCTCTTTGTGCAACGCAAACGAAGCGAGGCGGTGGAGCCTAGAACCAGGAGATTCCAGAGAAAGCATCACTTGTCCTTTCACCTGCCTCTTAGTCTTATCCAATTCTTCCGCAGTCAGGCCACTCGCTGCAAGTGTCGATAACTCAGTTGATATAGCTTCAACTGCAGCTTGGGCTGTAGTCGGTCGTGTCGCAACGTAGACACCAGAAATGCCAGCAGCACTGTAGAAAGACTGAAAAGTATAGACCGAATAACAGAGTCCCATCTCTTCTCTGATTTTCTGAAAAAGTCTGGAACTCATTCCACCACCTAGTGCCGAAGACAAGAGTGCAAGTGGATATCGATCCGGATGACAATGTCCGGGCACATTTGTCCCAAATACGATCTGCGTTTGAGCAGAAGTGCGCGCAACGGACACATCCCCATGCTTGACCCCCTCGGGTTCCATAACCAAAGACGAGTCATCTGCATCTGAAGGATGGGTGGGGAATAAGCGGCTTACCGCCTCAACAAGCGCTTCGTGGCAGAGATTACCAGCTGCAGCCACAATAAGATTCTTTCCTCGATAAGCTCTTTCGTGTAGCTGTCGGAGTTTGTTACTCGAAAGCTGTGAGACTGATGTCTTCGTGCCAAGTATTGATCGACCGTATGGATGACCCTGCCAAAGTTGATCAGAGTGCATTTCAAAAACCAAGTCATCCGGAGTATCCTGGACCTGGGCTATTTCTTCAAGAATTACCTCTCGCTCCAACTCTAGGTCGTTATCACTCAATAATGGGGCAAGTGTTAGATCTGCGAGTACATCTAAAGCTTTCTCAAGATGTTCATCGAGGACCCTCGCCTGATATGAAGTGTGCTCACGAGTCGTATACGCGTCCAGTAGCCCTCCCAAACTCTCTAAGGAGAGTGCAATCTCTGAGGCTGAGCGCTTTTCTGTGCCCTTGAACACCATGTGCTCAAGGAAATGACTCACACCTGAATCAGTGTCACTTTCATGTGCCGATCCCTGACGTACCCACACTCCCACCGCAGCTGAACGTACTGACGGTATATGTTCACTGAGGACATGTATCCCACTATTGAGCCGGGTTTCAAAAATGTGCTCAACACCATCTAAAGAGGCAGGGGTCAAGCCTGATGTCGTGCGAGACAAAGTATCCCGATGGGCTAGTAGGTTAGTTCCCCCAATACAATTGTCAGGAAGACTCAGTCTTCAATCACCTCAAGACTGTCAGAGCCTTCATCCCTGACCGCGTCGTCAGAAGCACCTTCTGCCTCCTCCGCAAGGGCAGCCTTTCGAGATAGTCTCAACCTTCCTTTTTCATCGATCGAAAGGAGTTTGACTCTCGTGATATCACCTCTTTTCAGCACATCTTCAGTCCTCTCGGTCCGACTCTCTGAGAGTTCTGAGATATGACATAGGCCCTCAGTCCCTGGCATGATTTCAATGAAGGCGCCAAAGGTTGTAGTGTTCTTGACTGGACCTTCATAGATACGGCCTATCTCTGGATCTTTAACAATCGCCTCGATCATTTCCCGGGCGCGAGTCCCAGCCTCACCCGAAACCGCGGCAATCTTAACCAGCCCGCTATCATCAATCTCTATTGTGGCACCTGATTCATCCTGAATCGCTCGAATCGTCTTCCCCTTAGGCCCAATAATCTCTCCGATCTTCTCTGGATTGATTTGGATTGAGACTATGCGCGGGGCATATGTTGAAAGATCCTCTCGAGCCCCAGATAGCGTCTCATCCATGAGATCCAAGATGTGTACACGCGCTGTTCGTGCACGCCCGAGCGCCTCTTCGAGAATATCTACTGTCAAGCCTTCGACCTTAATATCCATCTGGATGGAAGTAATTCCATCACGGGTCCCGGCAACCTTGAAATCCATGTCACCAAGCGCATCCTCAAGCCCAAGAATATCAGTAAGAATTGCTACCTGTTCATCTTCCTTTATCAAGCCCATCGCAACACCTGCACAAGCAGACTTAATTGGCACACCGGCATCCATTAGTGAGAGAGATGACCCGCATACTGTCGCCATTGATGAAGAACCATTCGACTCCAGGATTTCTGAGACGATACGGATTGTGTATGGGAACTCTTCGTAGGAAGGAAGCAGTGATTGGATCGCTCGCTCAGCTAAATTCCCATGCCCGATCTCTCTCCTGGAGGTACCACGGAATGGTCGTGCTTCACCGACCGAAAAAGGCGGGAAATTATAATGGAGCATAAAGGACTTCTTGACTTCCTCACGAGAGTCGATTGAGTCTATTCTCTGCTCGTCACGAGCAGTCCCTAAGGTCACAACACCCAGGGCCTGTGTCTCTCCTCGTGTGAAAAGCGCCGATCCATGTGTTCGCGGAAGAACACCAACTTCAGAGGTGATCTGGCGCACTTCATCTACTCCGCGCCCATCAGCCCTCCGACCTTCCTCAAGGATCAGACGGCGCATGGTCCGTTTCTCAATCGATTTCAGTACGTCATAGATTGCCGAACCTTCTTCTGCAAAATCTTCATTCTCTGAGGTCAATGTCGTGGTAACATTTTCTCTAACCGCGGCCATCGCCTGGGTTCGTTCCTGTTTGTCCCCTATCGCCAATGCTTCCCCAACCATGGCAGTTGCAAGCTCCTCAACCCTCCCCTTGAGTTCCGGGTCCGGCTCGGAAGCAGACCACTCCATTACCGGTGGCACTGAGTGGCCTTGAAGCAATTCTTCCTGAAAGCTACAGAGTTCTTTGATGCCTTCATGCGCTATGTGAAGTCCCTCAAGAATCTCAGCCTCCGAAAGCTCGAGTGCTCCACCCTCTACCATCGTGAGAGCCTCAGCTGTACCTGCAACAACGATATCAATATCCGAGTACTCAAGTTGTTGGAAGGTGGGATTCAAGACCCAGGTATCTTTAATCCGACCCACTCGCACTGAGGCCACGGGAGTATCAAATGGGATCTTGGACATATTGAGAGCCACAGATGCACCGAGCATGGCTAGCACATCTGCATCGTTCTCCTGATCCGCCGATAAAATGAAACACGCAAGCTGTGTTTCATGCATAAATCCTTTCGGGAAAAGAGGACGAATCGGACGATCTATCATCCTGGCCGAAAGAATTTCTTTTTCTGCGGGTCTGCCCTCACGTTTGAAGAAACCACCGGGAATTTTCCCTGCTGCATATGTCTTCTCCCGGTACTCTACAGTCAACGGGAAAAATGGAAGATGGGTGGGTTTATCCTGCACAGTGGCTGCACACAGGACAACAGTATCCCCAAACTGAACCAGGCATGAGCCCTGCGCGAGACTTGCCATACGACCTGTCTCGAGCGAAAGGGTTCGCCCGGCGAATTGATGCTCAATCCTCTGAATCATTCTGTTTTACTCACTTCGGTTTTACCGGGGGATTTCCCCCGCTTAGGTTTAAATGCCGAAGGGATGCAAGAGCCGAAGGAGAGAGCGACCGCCGCCAGGGAGCACGCTCTTGCGTGAGCCCGTTCTGCAGCTAGTTCGAAGGCCGTCTCCCAGCCGGAGCATGCAACGCCCTCGGAAGGGTTAGTGTCGCAATCCTAGGTCAGCAATGAGCTCACGATACTGTTCGATGTCCGACCGCCTAAGGTACTCTAGAAGGCGCCGCCGGCGCCCTACCATTTTCAGTAGGCCTTGTCGGCTATGGTGATCCTTCTTGTGAGCCTCAAAGTGGGTCCGGAGATCATTGATGCGAGCCGTAAGAATCGCCACCTGGACCGGGGCACTTCCACGATCATTTTCGTGGATTTGGTACTTTACAATAATATCTTCTTTGACAAACGACATTAGCGTCGTGCCTCCGCGAGAGTCAATCGCTTCAAGGGAAGCTTGATTTTCGAGTTGAAAAACTAGACTGATCTTGCTTTTTCGTCTACTGCATGGCGAGTTGCTTGTACATCTTTCTCCATCTGTGCAATCAATTGCTGAGGGCTATCAAACGGTACGATCTCCCTGAGAAATTCTACAAATTCCACCGTTACCTCAGACCCATAGATCTCTCGATCAAAGTCTAAGAGATGAACCTCTATGCTTGGAGAAAGTCCTTTAAAGGTTGGGCGTGGTCCCAGATGTAGGGCACCCGTATACCTTTCGCCTCCTACCCTGCACTGCACCGCGTAAATCCCCGGACGTGGCATGAGCTTATCTTCGTCGGCCAACGAGAGATTAGCGGTCGGAAACCCGAGGTGACGGCCGCGCTTCTCTCCATAAACCACTGTCCCACAGAGAGAGTACGGACGACCAAGACATAGCTCCACTTCATCCATACGGCCCGCATCAACTGCAGTACGGATCCGAGTTGAAGAAACTATAGCACCACCCGCTTTCACAGGTTCTACAACATCAACTTGAAAACCTAGTTCTACTCCAAGTTCTCTCAGGGTATCTACGTTACCTGACCGGTCACGACCAAAGCCATGGTCATAGCCAATCACGAGTTCCTCAACGTGAAAACGTTCCACCAGTATTTCCTTCACGAATTGGAGAGGCTGGTATCTTGAAAGCAGTTTATTGAAGGCAATGAATACGGCATAGTCTAGGCCACTCTCGGTAAGAATCTCCTTCTTCTCCAATGCTGTGGTAAGCGACTGTACAGCCGATTCTGGCCTCAGAACCTTGAGAGGATGCGGTTCAAAGGTCACAAGCACACTTCTCCTTTTAGTAACTCGCGCTCTCTCACTGATCTCCTGAAGTATCGCCCAATGGCCTAGATGAATACCGTCGAAGGTGCCGACCGTCACAATGCTCCCAACATCATCAGGAACCCCGGACATCTGTGACCAGTTACTATACTTCACTGAACAAAGACCTTTCTCGGTTGCAAGTAACCCTCCCCAGTTTCAGCAATAGCGATAAGGGCTCCCGCTTTCGACACAGCCACAAGCCCAGATGCAACCGGGTCTTCAAGTGGGATGGTATTGCCACAGGCAAGCTTCTCTACGTCGATCTGACTGACTTCCACTGAAGGCAGATGCCCTACAGCCCTTAGGGGATCGATTGATTGTCTTTCGATTCTAGACCCATCAGAGAGATGGTCGACCTTGACCGCCTCCTCTACTGAAAACTCGCCAACCGACGTGCGACGCAGTTCAACCAAATGAGCTCCAACTTTTAGTTTAGCGCCTATATCCCTAGCCAGCGATCTAACGTAAGTACCACTAGAGCAACGCACATGGAAACGGATGATTGGTAGATCCACAGCAAGTAACTCAAGTTGGTGAATTCTTACATTCTTCGCTGGCAGATCAACAAATTCGCCACGCCTAGCACGGTGATACATCGGTACTCCCTTAATTTTCTTTGCAGAGAATTGAGGAGGCACTTGTTCTAAGTTTCCTTGGAATGACGTAACCACCTTATCAATCACATCATCAGTAAGGCGTCTCCACTCTTTAGACTCATCAATCACGTCTCCCTGAGAATCTTCAGTCGTTGTTGAAATTCCCAGTAACGCCACAGCATCATAGGATTTATCCAAACCGACTAAGTATTCTGATAACCGAGTTGAATAGCCAACGCACATTAGGAGCAGTCCTGAGGCGAACGGATCTAGAGTGCCCGTATGTCCAACCCTTGAGGTCCCTAGTGCTCGGCGCAGCATAGTGACCACGTCGTGGGATGTTGGCCCTGACGGTTTATCAATAGGAAGGACAAAGCCTGGGCCCGGGCCAACAGATTTCACTCGAGATCTTCCTCGTCTTCATCCAAATCTGAATAAACCACATCAGAGAGGATTTCCTCAATGCGGCGAGCCTGATCTAAAGAATGATCTTGCTGAAATCGTAATTCTGGGACTCGACGTACGTGCAGTGACCGGCCGAGTTCCCGACGAAGAAACGATGCTGCAGCTTCGAGCCCAGCAAGCGACTCCGTCAATTCATCATTCGGATTCTGAGCACTGACGTAGACCCGGGCTGAACCCAGATCTCTAGCAGTCTCAACGCTCGTAATAGTCACTGGACCAACCCGGGGGTCTCTCACCTTCCTGCGAATCAACTCAGAAATCTCACGCTTTAGCTGTTCATTGAGTCGCGCCAAGCGCTTGGTCACCATCAGTGGATCCCCTTCTGCAGGGAGACGATTAGCGCCTCTCCATTACGATCCACAAAACTGTCCACTTTATCTAAGACAGATTCTGCATAGCGCCCATCCGAAGCGACTAAGGCTATAGTCAGTTGAGCTCTCTTATGCACATCTTGAAAAGCAGTCTCAGCCACAGACACGTTGAACTTATTCCGTAAACGGTCCTTCAAGGATCTCAGAATAGATCGCTTCTCTTTGAGCGACGAACATCCCGGGAGATTCAACTCCCAAGTGGCTGAGGCGATAACCATCTAACCTATGCCCCTGTGAGTAACTGCCTTAGGAAACTAGGACTTCGCAGATAGGGTCCGGGCAACTTCCTCGACCGTGTAGCATTCAATGAAGTCCCCAACCTTCACATCATTAAAGTTCTTGATACCGATGCCGCACTCAAACCCCTCTCGAACTTCTTTCACATCGTCCTTGAAGCGCTTTAGCGAAC
>CAWVZF010000039.1:0-16859 GCA_963934665.1 uncultured bacterium
GCAGAGTACTGCACGCGCTGTCACAGCGATCGAATGCGCCGCGGTGATTTGGTATTAGAAGGCTTCGATGTGGCCGAAGCGCCACAGAATGGTGAGATCGTTGAAAAGATGATCCGTAAACTCAGAGCCGGTATGATGCCCCCTTCAGGGGCAAGACGCCCTGATCCTGAAGTGCTTGCAGAGGTGGCGCTTGATCTGGAGTCGATACTGGACAAGGCAGCGGAGCGGAACCCCAACCCGGGTACCCGTACCTTCCAGAGACTTAATCGTGCTGAGTACCACAATACGATCAGAGAATTATTTGGTATCGGAGTTGACGTAAATACTTTCCTGCCACTCGATACAAAGAGTGCCAACTTCGACAATATCGCTGACGTTCAAACGCCTTCTGCTACCCTCATGGAGGGCTATCTACGCGCCGCTGAACATGTCAGCCGCATTGTGCTCGGTGACCCCGATGCAGAAATCCAAAACACTGTTTATAGGTTGCCTCGTATACAGTCACAGAAGGACCGCATTGAAGGAGCTCCTTTTGGGACGCGTGGAGGACTCTCACGTGTTCATAACTTCCCTGCAGACGGGAAGTATGTATTCCATATCATGCCCTACAATGCTGTTGAAGGTGAGGTCTTTGGGCGCACATTTGGAACTGAGCAAGTTGAGATCTCAATAGAAGGTGAGCGGATTGCACTACTCACCATTGACCGATGGATGATGGAATCTGAGCCCAGTGGCTTGAATATCCGAACAGACTCCATCTATGTGACTGCAGGGCCAAAGCGAGTTACTGCCGCATTTATTAAGCAATTTGAAGGTGAGGTCGACGATTTGATTCGTCCGATCGATCACACACTTGCGGATGGACAGATTGGCATCGGTTATGGCGTGACGACTCAACAACATCTTCAGCGCCTCACCATACTTGGCCCCTTCGAAGTGACAGGGGTTTCTGATAATCCGACACGTCGAGCGGTTTTCACGTGCCGGCCGACCGCTCCTGCTGAGGCCCGCCCTTGTGCCGAGATGATTGTCGGTAATTTGGCCGGTGATGCCTATCGTAGACCGATCAAAGAAGCTGACGTTAGCGCCTTAATGGACTTCTATGATGAGGGTGCTCAAGACGGTGGCTTCGAGGGTGGGGTCCGGATGGCACTGCAGGCGATCTTGGCGAGTCCGCACTTCATATTCCGGATGGAAGAGGTCCCGGACGGAATAGCTCCCGGTGAGATCTACAACATCGGCCAGGGCGACTTGGCTTCTCGTCTTTCGTATTTCATGTGGGGCGCACCTCCAGATGAAGAACTGATAGCAGTAGCGGAAAGAGAGAGGCTGTCTAACTCCAAAGAATTTGAGCAGCAGGTCCTGAGGATGTTGAATGATCCAAGAGCCGAAGCACTTGCGACACGCTTTGCCTCTCAATGGTTGCGCCTCCAAGATCTTGAAGATATTCACCCGGATGCGCTGACTTACCCATACTTTGATGAGACACTCTCTGAGGCTATGAACCGTGAGACGGAACTCTTCTTCTCACATCTGGTTGAAGAGGACCGTCCCATCCTTGAGCTGCTCACGGCAGATTACACATTCGTTAATGAGCGGCTGGCCAGACACTATGGAGTTCCTGGGATTATAGGGCCCGAGTTCCAGAAGATGTCTTATCCCGACGAGACACGCCGTGGACTTCTGGGCCACGGTAGTATACTGACGATGACGTCACACGCTGATCGCACCTCACCGGTTCTCCGAGGGAAATGGGTCCTGGAAGTCTTGCTCGGTTCTCCACCCCCCCCACCTCCACCTGACATTCCGGCGTTTGAGGAAGTTGGTGAGGCGGAGGAAGGGCGTTTTCTAACTGTTCGAGAGCGTATGGAGCAGCATCGCGAGAATCCTGCTTGTCGCTCGTGCCATGTCGTCATCGATCCGATCGGGTTAGCCCTTGAGAACTTTGATGTAACGGGGGCTTGGCGTATTCGAGATGGTGGTAACATGGTGGATCCGGAGAGTGAGCTATACGATGGCACCCCATTGGCCAGTCCTGAAGATCTACGGAATGCTCTTTTGAGTCGTCCCGAGGTCTTCTACAGGGTATTCACAGAGAATCTGATGGCCTATGCACTAGGTCGGCGCCTTGAGTACTACGATATGCCTACAGTCAGATCGATTGTTAAGGAGGCTGGCGAGGATGGCTATAAGCTCTCAGCTTTCATTTTAGGTGTGGTAAAAAGTGCAGCGTTCAAGAGTGCAAAAGCGCCAAGGCCAGCTATTGCAGCTGTCCCTGAAGGCGCGTATTAAGGACTAGACGAAGACAGGTAACTCTTAATTCCTCGAGCGAGGTTTTGACGATGGAGTTCATTACAGGGAAGTACATTTCGCGACGCACGATGCTACGCGGCATGGGAACGGCGATTGGGCTGCCGTTACTCGATGCAATGGTGCCGGCGAATAAACTTTGGGCAGCCACAGAGGCAGGCAAGGCAGCTGATGGCACTCGGTTGGTGTGTATCGAGCAGGTACATGGTGCCGCGGGATGCAACGACTGGGGTGCCACCCAAAACCTGTGGTCTCCTGAGGAAGAGGGTAAGAATTTCGACCTTACTCCGAGCAGCTTGAGCTCGTTAGAGCCATTCCGTAAGCATCTGACAATCGTGAGCGATACTGATTGCAGGATGGCGGATGCGTTTGCGCCTAAGGAAATCGGTGGTGACCACTTCAGAACCACTGCGGTCTTCCTGACTCAAGCTCATCCGAAACAAACTGAAGGTTCTGATGTCGATGTTGGAACTTCGTTCGATCAAATTTATGCCCAGAAATTTGGGCATGAGACACCGATTCCTTCGATGCAGTTAACGATTGAAAACGTTGATCAGGCTGGTGGGTGTGCATATGGGTATGCATGCGCGTACACCGACACCATTAGTTGGTCTTCACCGAATAACCCAATGCCGATGGTACGTGATCCGCGGTCCGTCTTTGAACAAATGTTCGGAGCCGGTGGGACCCCGGAGCAGCGTGCTCAACGTATGAAGGCTAATCGAAGCATCTTGGACTGGGTGATGGAGGAGATGGCTGGGCTTCGCCGCAGTCTCGGAGCGTCTGACCGCCATAGGGTTGACCTCTATACCCAGAATATCAGAGAGCTGGAGCAGAGAATTCAGCGCGTTGAAGCTCAGAATGCGAGTGGGGAAGAGCGTGAGATCCCAGAGGCACCTGTAGGCGTGCCGGATTCTTTTGACGAGCACGTCAAATTGATGTTCGATCTACAAGTGCTCGCCTTCATGTCTGACACCACCCGAGTTTTCTCCCTGAAGCTTGGTAGAGATGCTTCTCCTCGAGTTTATCCAGAGAGTGGCTCGACATCACCGTTCCACTCCTCATCACATCACGGTGGACGTGAGGAACGTGTTCTAGACTTTAATAAGATCAATGCGTATCACGTTTCGATGGTGCCGTACTTCCTTGAGAAGCTTCAGAGCGTGACTGAGGGTGACTCCACCCTTCTGGATAAAACCCTGCTGATGTACGGCTCAGCGATGGCTGACAGTAACCTGCATAATCACATTCGCTGCCCCTTGTTCCTCGCGGGTGGTGGAAATGGGATTTTAGAAGGTGAGAAGCATGTAAAAGCAACACTTGGTACACCGATGGCAAATGTGTTTTTGGATCTGTTACATCGCCTTGGTGTCGACGATTTGGAGACATTTGGGAACAGTACCGGCACATTCTCGGTCTGACGTGCTCAATCTGAAACACAAGGTGGATACCCTAAGGGAGCGGGACATGTCGGCAATAGGTGGAAGGAAAAGGCTGTCGCTTAGTAGTTCGCTCCTTGGATTAAGCCTACTGGTACTTCTTGCAGCTAAGCCTGCCGACTCACCAGTGGCTGATGCAGCCCAACAGGGAGATGCCCAGATCGTTCGGACCCTGCTGCAGCAGGGTGAGGACGTTAATGCGGCCCAGTCAGACGGTCTCACTGCCCTACACTGGGCGGCCCTTAATAATGACCTCGAGATCGCCAAGCTCTTACTTTATGCAGGTGCCACAGTGAAGCCGACGACAAGGGTCGGAGGCTATACACCACTACACCTTGCAAGCCGCAGTGGTTATTCCGAAGTCATGACAGCGATACTTGATGCTGGAGCTGATCCGAATAAGCTCACATCGACTGGTGTAACTGCGATGCATTTCGCTGCGCAGTCTGATGCTCCTGAAGCTATAAGAGTGCTTGCGGAGCATGGGGGTGACCTCAATATGGTCGATGGCTTTTTCCAGCGAACTCCTTTGATGTTCGCTGCAGTGAAAAATGCGACCAAAGCTTTAGAGGCCCTAGTTGAGCTCGGTTCGAACCTCGAGATGGTGACTAGAGTGAAGGACTATGTCGAGTTCGCTGAAGAGACAAATGCGGATCGCACGCGACGAAATCGCGTACGGGACGCTGAGAAGGATCCGGATTCGAACAGCGCGGGATCAGGCAGGGGTGGAGCGTTTCGGCCTCAGACCCAAAGTCAAAATACTGCTGCAACTCCTCCCGACTCCGCAGGTAATAAAGAGCCGGATGAGGACGAAAAAGCAGAGCCGGATGAGGACGAAAAAGCAGAGCCGGATGAGGACGAAAAAGCAGAGCCGGATCCGCCCGCACCTCCGCCGGTCAGATCTCTGTCGGGAAATGAACAGATCGGTAATCAGGGTGGCTTTACAGCACTCCATTTTGCTGCGCGAGAAGGACATATTGAGGTAGCTCGTCAACTCGTTGACGGTGGAGCGGAGATTGACCATGTCACCGATGGGGATCAATCGAGTCCGTTGTTAGTGGCCGTGATCAATGGCAACTATGATCTGGCTAGAATGCTCCTAGAGCATGGTGCTGATCCAAACGTATTAAGTGATGATGGTGCTGGCCCGCTATTCGCCACTCTGAACATCGAATGGTCCCTGAGGACCTGGTATCCGCAACCCTCAATGTTCCGGCAGCAGGAGACCTCTTATCTGGAGCTCGCAGAGTTGCTGATGAAAGCCGGAGCTGAGCCCAACCAGAGGGTTAGTACACACATCTGGTATGCCGCATATAACGCTGGACGTATGGGTGTCGATTTCACCGGTGCGACTCCGTTTTGGCGGGCCTCATACGCTCATGACGTCAACGCGATGAAACTCCTAGTAGCGTATGGTGCCGACCCGAACATTTGGACACTGAAGCTTCCGAGTAGAAGACGCTACACCGCTCCCATGATGGAGCCAGATACGACGGATCAAGACTCTGAGCCGCTCGATCCATCAGGGTTGGACGTGGTACCGGATGGTGGCCCAGGGATTCATCCTATCCATGCAGCAGCAGGTGTGGGATTCGGAACTTCCCGGGTAGCGCAGCAGCATCGGGGTGTTCCTGATGGTTGGTTGCCTGCTATCCGATATCTGATTGAAGAACACGGTGTTGATCCGGACTTGAGGGACATGGATGGTTTTTCAGCTATCCATCATGCAGCTGCTCGAGGAGATAATGAGACGATTCTGTATCTTGTCAGAAATGGTGCAGACGTAACATTGATTAGCCGCCGTGGGCAAACCACAGCAGACCTAGCGAACAGTCCAGAACAGAGAGCACAGCCACATCCGAAGACAGTCGTGCTACTGGAGAAACTGGGCTCGAAAAACAACCACCAGTGCAGGACATGCGGCACGGGCGGATAAAGAAGCCCACATCACCGCGAGCTCACTGAACGGATAAGGGATTATCCCCATGAAACGCTTGGCTTGCACTATCGTTGGATTAATGCTCATGAGCGCCCCGGGTATTTTAGATGCCCAGGATACCGAGTGGAACCGCTATACGCTCGAGGAGATAGGAGGTGTGCACGTCAGCGTTGTGGGGAATCCAACGTGCGAGAGTGTTGGTGTACTATCTTCAGAGGTTCAGGCAAATGCAGCGATCAAACTACTTGAGTCCGAAGTGGATTTGCTTACTGAAGACGAGATGCTTGAAAATCCCGGACTGCCTGAATTGAGGATCACACTCCAATGCGTGGTAGGGGATCAAAGTGATGTAGATGGGGCCATCGCGTACTCCATTGAAGTGAGAGTGAACCAAGCGGCTAAGATGGTCCGGGATGAACAAGTCACCCTAGCAGAGGCCGTAACGTGGTACACCACGGCTGTGGGTGTTGCTAATGCTGGTGACACCCAGCAAGCCCTTCGTGAAGCCATTGACATAAAGCTAGAGGAATTTGCTAAAGCCTATGTGGAGGCCAACGCAGAAGACGTAGGCTGAGCATAGGAAGGGTTCTGCGTTGCTTATGTTACCCAAGACCTGACCAAATTCAGTGCTATCATAAGAATTCCTAGTCTCACTCACTGATCCAGGCTTAGGGGCATGTCTTATTGATTGGGGAGTAGCTTTTTCACAGAGTGCATAAAATCCGCTCTGCCCCCAAGCGCACCTCGGTCAATCCTCGTAATTTAAGTTCCGTCCTCAGTTTCCCGCTCCGGGGGTCATCCATGCCTGCTCCGGCACTCTTTCTCAGATTATCTAATTTTTCGATCCGACCGTACGTAAGGTCATGTGTTTTGGTACTGGCTCTGTTGGCCAGCGGAGTGCTGGAAACACCGCTCTATGCCCAAGACGATGGAGATAAACAACCACTCACAATTGCTGACTATCAATTGTGGCGCACGATTTCGGGATCCCGGATATCAGCAGACGGGCGTTGGGTAGCATGGACCTATACTCGAGAGCGTTCTGATAATGTTGTCCATATCAAGAGCCTTGATAGTACGTCAGAACACGTTCTATCTCCGGCGACAGGTGTACAGCTATCTGATGACGGACAATGGGCTGCTTACTTTGTTGACCTACCATTTTCGGAAGCAGAGAAACTCCGCAGGGACGGTGAAGATGTCTTGCGTGAGGCTGAACTCATCAATCTTGATTCAGGAGAAAAACTAACATGGGGTGACGTCACCTCATTCGAATTTTCCTCAGGATCAAGTCATTTCTTTGCAAAGAAGAGACAGGTGAATGAGGATTCAGATCATGACGGAACAGACCTGATTCTTCGAAACTTGGAAGAAGGATATGAGGAACTAATTGGGAGCGTGGATGAAGCGGAATTCAACGAAGTAGGGACACTATTCGCCTACAGTGTCGATGCCGAAAACAGAGATGGAAACGGTCTTTACTACGTCAATCTGGAGACAGGTTCAAGAAGGGTGTTAGACAATGCGAAGCAGAGGTATACCCGATTGACTTGGTCGGAAGATGGGCTTGGTATTGCCGTATTACGGGGTGAGACGCCGGAAGAGAAGACCGAGCGCGCTAATACTCTGATTGCATTCGTGGAGATGGATGGGGTGAGTCCGCAGCAGCACGTATTCGATCCGTCGGATCACCAGGGTCTCAGTGAAGGAAATATCATCAGTGAGAAAGACGGACTTAGCTGGAGTGAAGATCTTGGGATGATCTTTGTAGGCATCAAGGCGCAGCAGGACGAACTTGAAGATTGGCCCGAAGAGGGATTGCCTCTGGCTGATGTGAATATCTGGCACTGGGACGACGATCGTATTCAAGCTGCCCAACAGAGACAGGCTTCGCAGGACCAGGACCGGACTTATATCGCTGCAGTGCATTTGGAGGAGCAACAACTCGTTCACCTAGCGGATGAGTCCATGCGTAGTATTGAAATTACCCGAGATGGACACTGGGGTATCGGCCAGGATGAGACTGATTACGTGTCGGATTGGAGGCCGGATCTTGCGGATTACTATCGAGTCGACACGGGAACCGGAGACCGCGTCCAAATTCTTGAAGGACACCTTCGGACTCTCGGTCTTTCACCGAACGGTGAACACTTCCTGTATTGGAAGGATGGTGATGTCTGGGACTATGTCATCGGTGCCAACCAGCACCAAAACCTGACAGCTTCCGCGCCAGTCGACTTTACAAACAAAGAGTATGATCGCTTCGGTGAGAAGCCTCCTTATGGTCTTGCGGGCTGGTCGGATGACGGAGAATCGGTGCTTCTTTACGGACGATATGATCTATGGCTCCAGCCCCTTGATGGTGGCAGAGCTAGGGTCCTTACAGGTGGTCGGGGTGCCGCGGATGAGATCCGTTTTCGGTACGTTTCTGAAGCCCTAGATGAGCGAGCGATCGACCTTTCCGAACCTTTGTTGCTTCACGCCTACGGAGAGTGGACTAAGAAGGAAGGCTTCTTTCGCCTCGACGGAGAAGACCTCGTAGAACTCACGTGGGAGGATAAGAAGTTCTCGATACCCCAAAAAGCAGAAGACGCTGATCGATATCTGTTTACAGTGCAGTCTTGGGAGAATTTCCCAGATCTCTGGATGAGTGCAGGTGACTTTGATGTGCGAGAGCGAGTCAGTGACGCCAATCCACAGAGCGCTGAATTTAAGTGGGGACGCCGAATATTATTCGACTACACGAATAGTGATGGAGTACCGCTACAGGGTACACTTGCTATCCCGGATGATTATCAAGAAGGACAGAGGCTCCCGATGATTGTGCGGTTCTATGAGAAGTACTCGCAGAACCTCCACGTACACCCAACTCCTGCGTATCGACATCAACCGAACTTTGCTGGCTACGTGAGTAATGGGTACTTGCTGATGCAACCCGATGTGCATTTCCGAATTGGCAGTTCGCACAGTGACATGCTCGAGTGTGTAGAGGCTGCGGTCCGAAAGGTCATTGAACTTGGATACGCTGACCCTGAAGCTGTTGGTCTGAGTGGGCACTCCTACAGCGGAGGAGGAGGCGCATACATTGCTACCCGCTCGGAGATGTTCTCAGCTGTAGCGCACGGGGCAGCCCCGATCAATCTCGTGAGTGAGTTCAATCAACTCTTTGTTGGTAGCGGACAGAATAACCACTCCTACGACATCTATGGCCAAGGCCGCTACGCGACAAACCCATATGATGACTTCGATCTCTACTGGGATCAGTCACCGATCTCGGGTGTGGAAACCATGAATACTCCAGTCTTGTATCTCCACGGGGAAGAAGATCCAACAGTCAATTGGGAACAGGGTCTGGAGTGGTATAATGCTCTCCGCTTCCTAGAGAAGCCCGTCATCTGGCTTTCTTATCCTGATGAGGGCCATGGCCTCAGGAAATTGGAAAACCGGATCGACTTTCAGTACAGGCTAAGCCAGTTCTTTGGTCATCATCTCAAAGGTGAGCCTGCACCCGATTGGATGACGGATGGTGTTCGGAACATCGATAAAGAGAGGCATCTCAGATCTACTGCACCCCGAATTTTTGGCCGGAGGCTCATTGGATGAAGTGATTGAGAGGAACTGCCTAATGCGTCCGCTCTTTACCTGATTATGGGTCCCCTCAATCAATAAGCTGGTTTTTCGGGTCGCTTCTCGCCGGCTGTGACTGCTAGATCCAACCGATTTTCGAGCGGGGGCAGTGAACAAACAGAAAATGCGGTAAAGACACAGGGTGCATTATAGGACCTATTGAAGTCGATGGTCGTCCATCCATCCTCGTCCGCGGCTGGAACCCTCATGTAACGTCCGGCCTGATAGGTTTCCTCTATTGCTGTTGAGTCCCACAAGCTTACGAAATAAGAGCGACTCTGTTCATTTCCGAAGGCAATCAAGCGGTGTTCACGATCGGCTTTTCTGAAGACGAGTTCTCCAATTGCGTCCTGCTCTATCATTCCGCCTGTGATGTCGGCAAGTGGAATCGATCTTAGCTCGGGGTATCGGTCTAGCCGTGCGGAGACACGCCACTCTGTGCTCAAGGTGAAGTATTCCGGGAGCTGGAATGTCTCACGCTCCGGAAGGTCGGTATCCCAGACGCGCAGCCACAGACGATTTGTTCCGGGCTCTGAATGGATCCGCATCCCCAGAGATCCTAAGGAAAGGTAAGTGGTGTTTCCTGAGCGATCATTTTCCAGAATCGTGGTCTCTTCAATCGGGGGTCCATCCTGAAGGTGGACATTCCCGTCCGCAGTTGGCTCTAAGTGCACATCCTGTCCTTGACGCACGAGTGTGCCAGCTAAGGCCGGAGAATCTTCTGCAGGAAGAACGATAGGGAGCGCTGGGTCCGACCCAAATGCTGTTTCGCCTTGCGGCAAGTCAAACAGGCCAGACCAAAGAACTGGACCGCCTGGAGGTGTGACGAGTGCCTGTTCTCGGTTGCTTCTCCAGTCCTCATGTTGCGTGACGAACTCCTCTTGGTCGACCGTAGGTGGGTCACGCCACTCACTACTGCAGGAGCTGATTGCTATGAGCGTAGTGATGGTAAGAACTGTGAACCTGAAAGGGTAAACGGAGCGATACTCCATTACTAACTGAACCATCTCGCCTCCTTCCAAGTCTCTGGGTCTGCTAATCGGGTCTAATTCTACGGTTACATCCTACAGAATAGCGAGTTATTTCCAAGTAGACGACGAACATCTGTTTCGAAGACAGTGTCATCCGCCTAGAATTCCAGTTCTAGTGTGATCCTAAGATTCGGTAGTCTGAGGTGATCTTCATGAAACTCATTACACTTGTACTCGGCTTGGGTCTCTTCGCAATCATGTCTCTTGCCGAGTCATCTGCCACTGCTCCCCAGCAAGTTCGGCCGACACCACACCCATCGACTCAAGATCCGGAAGTGCTTGTCACACCAGATCAAATGAGTCTCTGGGAGGCTGAGCTTTCGAACTGGGGGCGTTGGGGTCCTGCGGACCAGCGTGGCACCCTCAACCTTATTACACCTGAGAAAACGCGCGCGGCAGCGTCGTTGGTGGAAGAGGGTATTACGGTTTCCTTGGGACATTTTGTAAGTGAAGAAGACGCGATTGACAGCCAGACATTCGCGCCCACCGAGCATTGGATGACCTCAGTAGATCCCAACACCGGAAGGGTACGTGCAGCACTAGATGCAATCAGCTTCTCTCTTCATGACGGACAACTGTCACATCTGGACGCCCTATGCCACTACGCGACCACAAGGGACGGTGAACGCATCATTTTCAATGGTTATCCCCAGAACCTGGATATGGAAGGGTGTAAAGACCTGGCCATTGACCGCATGGGCCCTGGCTTTGTGACCCGAGGAGTTCTCGTGGATATGCCCTTGCTGAGAGGTGTGGAGTGGCTTGAACCAAGTACACCCATCTATGTATCCGATCTAGAAGAGTGGGAAGATTTTGCAGGGGTTACCATCGGGAGTGGTGACGTTTTATTGGTTCGCACAGGCCGGTGGGCTAAGCGGGAGGCAGATGGTCCGTGGGCCTATGGCCGCGTAGGTGCAGGGTTACATGCTTCGGTGCTTCCGTGGCTGAAAGAGCGAGGCGTGGCTCTTTTGGTTGGCGATGCTGTGAATGACGTTCAACCCTCAGGCGTTCGTGGGCGGAATCGACCAGTCCATGACCTCACACAGGTCTTTTTGGGGTTGCCACTTGTCGATAACGGGTACTTGCTCGATGTGGCGAAAGAGGCTGCTGAACGTCGGCGCTGGCAATTTATGGTCTCGTGGCAAATTTCCCGGGTACCGGGTGGAACGGCGAGCCCGTTCAACGCTTTGGCGACATTCTGAGATGGACATAGCGATCTCACTTGATCGCATCAAGTGCCACAACGGCGAGGATCATTCTCGGACCGACCAGTTCTACTACATGAGTATGGTTGGGTGTGAGTTGGAGCCGGAAAGTGCGCTGTTACCGGAACTGATCCCGGTAACCTCGCGTCGTCCTCTTATCCATGTGACACGAAAACGTGCCTTAGGTATGGTCACAGGTGACGTTATCCGCTTTCCTCCGAGAGACCGGGTACTCTATCCCAACCCCTCAATCCCGGCTCACGCAAGTGAGTGTGACCTAGATGCCTCGATCACTGGCCCGATCTATTTCTTCGAGGCTGATAACGAGTCTGATGAGCACTCGCCGGAAGGCCAGCTCGCGAGGGCGATCGTGTTCGGTCACGTATCTGGTGCAGTAGCTGTGGTGATGGGTTTGATGATCGGCGGTTTGGCAGGGGTAGTAACCGCTTTGTTACTTTTTCTGGGCTCGATCATTGCCGGTGTGCTTACGCTCAAGCACATACTCTCGGTTGTTGAGGGTGATAACTATCTTGGTGGGTATCAGATTTCGATACCGATCCAGGGTCCTTCCGATGAGGAAATCGTATTCAACTTGACCGGCTCCGAGGATGGAATTCTGACTGAAAAGGGTCATGCATTCAAAGCAACGTTAGGAACAGTTCTCTATGAAGTCATTGTGCATATCAATCGAAGTCGGGACGAAGGAATCACCTAAACCCAAGACGAGATTTCGGGAATAGCTTATATCCATGGAAAATCCACAATCGCATCCGCAGGATTCTGAAGAATATCCTGAAGTGGAGTCCCGCTTCAGAGACCTTGAGATGCCGGACATGACAGCGAGGGGATTAATCGGTCACCTCGGCCCGGGCCTTATCCTAATGATGACCGGTATTGGGACGAGCCATCTCGTGACAGCACCCACTGCTGGTGGGCGATTCGGATACGCGCTGCTCTGGTGCATCCCCGTCGCGTATATCTTTAAATATTATGGGTTTGAGATGGCTTTCCGGTTCACGAACGCAACCGGCAAGAGCATGATCGAGGCCTACAGTACCGCAAAGTGGAAGTGGCCACTTTGGTACGTATTGATAACAAGCGTCTTCCAGTGTGCTCTGGGTCAAGCCGGGCGCCTGATCGCTGCGGCGGCAGTGCTCTACTATGTATTCACCGAAACAATGGGCTTACCTATATCGCTGACGATGTATGGGCTACTGCTAGGGATTGTTTGTGTAGCCATTCTTCTCCGAGGGAACTACAAGGCCGTAGAGCTCTCAACGAAAATCCTGGCTGCGATCCTCGTGGTCTCCACACTAGCCGTGTACTTCGCTGCGCCGGCTCCGCTCTCGGAAATGGGCAACTTCTTTATTTTTGAAATTCCCGATCCCGCGATCGGTGACAGTGGATCCTGGTTGATCATTGCAGCCTTCCTCGGTCTCCTACCCACAGGAATCGACGTTTCACTGCAAGCGTCTGAATGGGGTAAGGCAAAGAAGAAAGGCATGAGCAAGATCCGGGGTCAGCTTGAAGAGATGGGACTTGCGAACCGGTTTGATCCCTTTGCTCCTAAGAGTGCTGATCTCGCAGTGGATACTTCTCGGCTTCCAGATCATGCCCTTCAGTACTGCAGGCGTTGGTTCCAAATCGGGGAATGGGATTTCCGTATTGGCCACGTTATCTCGTTTTTCCTTGCGACTATCTTCCTGTTGCTTGCCGCTGTATGGATGTATCCGAGTGAGGTCGAAGGTCGGGCGGTTATGGGAGAGATCGCCACCATCTTCACGGAAAGCATTGGCCCCTGGATGATGGTCATCTTCATGCTCGGTGCCTTCGCAGCCACATTCTCAACTGCTTTCAACTATTTCGATGGTCGGCCGCGAATCGTAGGCGCATGCTGCCGCAATCTGTTTCCGGAGACTGCGAGACTGAGTGGGCTCGACCCTAATGATCTGACTCACGAACACCGGCGTACGTGGTATTCGGAGTACAACATCTATCGGGCCACGATGCTCTATTCGCTCGTCAGCGCGTTATTGATCATTGCAGGGCTAGAGAGACCAGTACTGTTGGTCCTGCTAGCTTCGGCCCTCGCCGCCTTCATCTCACCGGTACTATTCTATCTCAACTTGCACTACTGCTTAACGATCATCCCAAAGTCCGACAAGGCTTTCTACCCGTCACCGTTCGCACGGTGGTTCGGATGGCTTAGCCTTGCTGTGTTTACCGGCTTGACGCTGGTCCTCATCTACTGGACCATCTGGGTCCGCTACTTCGTCTGATAAAGCCAAAAGGATTACGATGTCAAAAGCACTCGACGGTGTGAAAATCCTAGATATGACCCACGTACAGTCAGGGCCGACCTGCACTCAGATTTTAGCTTGGTTCGGAGCTGACGTGATCAAGGTAGAACGGCCGGGTTCAGGTGATATTACACGCAATCAATTACGTGATGTTGCTGATGCAGACAGCCTCTATTTCACGATGCTAAACGCCAATAAGCGGAGTATCACACTGAACCCAAAGACGGATGCAGGGAAGGAGATTTTCACCAGGTTGATCGAAGAATGTGATGTCATGGTCGAGAACTTTGGGCCAGGGGCTATCGATAGAATGGGATTTCCATGGGAGAAAATCCAAGAAATCAATCCGCGTTTGATCTATGCCTCAATCAAAGGGTTCGGACCTGGACCCTACGACGATTGCAAGGTCTATGAGAACGTAGCGCAGTGTACGGGAGGAGCGGCATCGACGACTGGACAGATTGGGGGTGTTCCCACAGTTACGGGTGCTCAAATCGGGGATTCCGGTACGGGTCTCCACCTTGTAGTGGGTGTCTTAGCTGCGCTGTTTCAGCGTGAGGCGAGTGGAAAGGGTCAACGTGTGACCTGTGCGATGCAGGACTCTGTGCTCAATCTTTGTCGTGTAAAGTTGCGCGATCAACAGCGGCTAACGCATGGCCCGCTCACAGAGTACCCACAATACCCTAACGGTGAATTTGGTGATGCAGTTCCTCGCGCAGGGAACGCGTCTGGTGGTGGACAACCTGGTTGGATTGTGAAGTGCAAGGGCTGGGAGACTGATCCTGATGCTTACATCTATGTCATTGCTCAGGCTCAGGCCTTTTCTGGGCTAGCTGAAGCCATAGGTCGTGCCGATTGGCTTGATGATCCTGAATGGAACAGCCCAGGAGCCCGCCTCCCCAAGCTTGATGAGATGTTCCAGGAGATTGAGAAGTGGACAATGACTAAGGACAAGATGGAAGCCATGGGGATACTGAACCCATTGAATGTCCCATGTGGTCCAATCTTGTCCATGGGGGAGCTAGCCCAGGAGGAGTCCCTGCGACAGACTGGGACTGTAGTGGAGGTTGACCACCCAGAGAGGGGAAAATACCTGACAGTTGGAAATCCGATTAAACTATCTGACTCACCAGCTGAAGTTGAGCGGTCACCCCTCTTAGGTGAGCATACGGAAGAGATCCTTACAGACGTCGTTGGCCTTGACCCAGAAGGCATAGAAAGGGCGCGTGAACAGGGCGCTATCTAACGGATTCCGCTTCGAAGAAAGTTGAGGAGGACTGTGTGAAACCCACATATAACGTGCTTATTCTGGGTGCCTCTTATGGCTCTTTGTTTAGTACTAAGCTTTTGTTGGCAGGGCACTCGGTCACGCTGGTTTGTACTCCACCTACAGCTGAGCTGATCAACCGTGAGGGAACCCTAGTTCGATTCCCGATCCGGGGGCGTGACACCCTCGTTGAAATTTACTCGAATACGCTTGCGGGTCAGTTGTCCGCTAGTGCGCCCGAGGGAGTTGAGCCGACAGAATTCGACCTGGTTGTACTAGGAATGCAGGAGTCGCAGTACAGCTCAGTGGGCGTTCGGGAAATGATGGCAAGAATTGCAGCTGCTCGTTTACCGAGTCTAGCGATTATGAATATGCCTCCGTTGCCGTACCTTGCTCGAATTCCAGGACTGGTGACTGATCAACTTCAAGGTTGTTTCGTAGAACCAAGTGTTTGGGATGGGTTTGAGCCAGGCCTTGTCTCATTAGCGAGTCCAGACCCTCAGGCTTTTCGTCCGCCGGAAGAGCCTAAGAACGTGCTACAGGTTGGATTGCCCACGAATTTCAAGGCTGCACATTTTGAAAGTGAAGAACACACCCGGATACTGCGTGATCTTCAAGCTGACATAGAAGCAAGCCTATATGATCCCGGAGACGGGGCCACAGAGATTCCAGTAAAGCTTAAGGTGCACGACTCTATCTTTGTGCCGTTAGCTAAATGGCCCATGTTGCTTGCAGGGAACTACCGGTGTATCCAACGAGATGACATGATCCCTATCAGGGAAGCGGTGCATGGGGACATTGAAATGGCTAAAGACACATACGATTGGGCGGGACAACTCTGCATAAGTCTCGGAGCTGCGGAGACTGATCTGGTCCCGTTTGAAAAATACGCGAGAGCTGCGGAAGGACTTGCCAAACCGTCGTCCGCTGCGAGGGCCCTATTCAGTGGAGCAAAATATATCGAACGTGTTGATTGCTTGATTCAAAGAATAGCGAGCCAACAAGGGCTTCAGTCCGATACTGTAGACAAGATTGTAGATCTTGTAGATGAACGTTTGGCCAAGAATCGGGTCGCAACAACTTGATTGATATGCCATAAAGATCACTTCAACCATATTTTGAACGGAGATAGCATGACATCGAATGGACAGTCAATCGGACAGCTTCGCCACGAGCCGAGGGTGTTGCTTGGACCAGGGCCGAGCAACGTCCATCCGCGTGTTTTTCAGGCGATGACTAGTCCGATACTTGGATATCTAGATCCTGACTTTCTCGCTGTCATGGACGATAGCATGGAGTTACTGAGGCACCTCTTTCAGACAAAGAATGAGGTTGCGATCACGCTCCCAGGTACTGGGATGTCAGGGATGGAGGCGTCGATCTGTAATGTCGTTGAGCCTGGTGATGAGGTGATCGTCGGGATTCATGGCTTCTTCGGGCAAAGAATGGCCGAGATCGTTGAACGGCATGGGGGTAGTGCGATCCGAGTGGAAGTGGACTTTGGCGATGTCGTTCAGGTTTCACAGATCGCGGATGCCTTGGACCAACATCCCGATGCCAAGATGGTGGGGGTGGTACACGGAGAAACATCTTCTGGTGTAGGACAGCCGCTGTCAGAACTAGGAGACCTTGTCCGTAGTCGCGATAAACTCTTCTTAGTTGATACTGTCTGCTCTCTTGGGGGGAGCGACATTCGGGTAGACGAGTTCAACATCGACATCTGCTATAGCGGTGGCCAGAA
>CAWVZF010000040.1:0-16741 GCA_963934665.1 uncultured bacterium
AGCGCACTAGTTGACCCTCAGCCCCTAATTCAGGTAGGTTTCAAGGCGTGATTTTTGTCGTAAATTCGCGCCGTTTCGGCCTAGCAAACGTGTCTTGAGCACTAAAGTCCTGGGGATTGTCCCAGCTCGACTTGCATCGGCTCGTCTACCCAATAAGCCTCTTTACCCCATTCTTGGAAGACCCTTAATCGAATGGGTTTGGCGCCGCATTGAGGCAATGACTGTATTGGATCATGCGGTAGTGGCAACAGACTCCACCGAAGTCGCCGACCTCTGTAAGTCCTTAGGGGCACCGGTGGAGATGACCTCACCAGACCATCCTTCAGGAACGGACCGTGTAGCAGAGGTAGCAGACCGATCTGAATATCGTGGGTATGACGTTATTGCAAACGTCCAAGGAGATGAGCCCTTGCTCAAGGAGGCACATGTTCGGGCAACCATCGATCTAGTACGTGATGGTGCTTGGGAGGTCGGTACCTGTGCGACACCGTTGAACTCTGATGATGCCCGCACTGACCCTACAGTCGTAAAAATTGCTAGGGCTGCTAATGGACGAGCCCTCTATTTTTCCAGAGCACCAATCCCGTATAAGCGCGATGAAAGACCTGTACCTGGAGAATTGGAACGTGAGCCATACCTTCGCCACGTTGGGATTTATTCCTACACGCGAAAAGCTTTGAATGACTGGGTTGCGCTCGCACCATCTCAGCTGGAACGCTTGGAGTTTCTAGAGCAACTTCGCCCGCTGGAAGCTGGGCTGAAAATTGGTGTAGCCATAGTAGGTGCCGCTGATCCGGGTGTAGATACTATGGCAGACGTTCTGCGTATGGAAGAAAAATTAAGCGCTCAAGGAGTCCCGAGTTTCGCATGACAAAATCAACAAAGAGCAAAGACCTCAATACCACGAAGTACATCTTTGTAACCGGAGGTGTGGTATCAGCCCTTGGGAAAGGAATCGTAGCTGCCTCAATTGGGAGGCTTCTTAAAGAACGTGGACTCAAAGTTACCCTGCAAAAGTTCGACCCCTACATAAATGTAGATCCCGGAACGATGTCACCGTTCCAACATGGAGAAGTCTTTGTTACGGATGATGGGGCAGAAACAGACCTTGACCTTGGTCATTATGAGCGTTTTATCGATGAATCGCTTTCCCAGGCGAACAATGTCACGACAGGTCGTATCTACCAATCAGTAATCTCTAAAGAGCGAAAGGGTGATTATCTGGGATCTACTGTCCAGGTAATACCACATGTGACAGATGAAATTAAAGGCGCAATCCAACGCCTGGCACCCGACAACGATGTTGTGATCACAGAGATCGGAGGCACGGTAGGTGATATCGAATCTTTGCCCTTCTTAGAGGCGATCCGGCAATTCCGGGTAGATCTCGGACGGGAGAATGTGATTTTTGTCCACCTCACACTTGTCCCTTATATCGCGGCCGCAGGAGAATTGAAAACGAAGCCAACTCAGCACTCTGTGCGAGAGCTTATGCAGATAGGAATCCAACCAGATTTTTTGCTTTGTCGGACGGAGCACGAACTCTCAGACGAAATCCGAGAAAAGATAGCACTCTTCACAAATGTCCAACTTGAAGGAGTGATCGAGTGCCTTGATGTAGCAACAATCTATGAAGTACCCCTCTCACTTAAGGCCCAACGCCTCGACGATGTAATTCTAGAGCGACTGCAGTTGGATACGCCGCAACCCAACCTTAGTGGATGGACCAAGATGGTAAGGCGATTCAAGCATCCTGAGTCAGGGGAGGCTCGCATAGCAGTTGTCGGCAAGTACACGAATCTCGTGGATTCCTACAAATCGATTCAGGAAGCCCTCATCCATGGGGGGATCTCAAATGATGTGAAGGTTTCTGTTGAATGGCTCTCCTCAGAGGACTTTGACGGAGAAAACCCTGTAAATCTCCTCAAGGATTTTCAGGGCCTACTCATCCCTGGAGGTTTTGGTCCGCGAGGAATCGAAGGAATGTTGGAAGCGGTACGCTGGTCGCGTGTAAATGAAATACCGTTTTTCGGTATATGTCTTGGCTTACAGTGTGCTGTAATCGAATTCGCTCGGAATGTCTGCAATCTAGAAGACTCTCACTCCGCGGAATTCCTGGAAGATGCATCCGACCCGGTAATCTGCCTTCTCGACTCACAGCGTCGGGTGACCAAAAAAGGCGGAACCATGAGGCTAGGTGCCTATCCCTGCATTCTTAGCGAAGGGACTGCCGCCCGTGATATCTACGGGACTCCTGAGATTTCCGAGCGTCATCGTCACCGATTCGAGGTCAACAATAACTATCGAGACTTACTCAATGACCATGGATTAACCATCAGCGGCACATCTCCAGACGGAGCTTTAGTTGAGATGGTAGAGATCACTGATCATCGATGGTTTATCGCTGGCCAATTTCACCCTGAATTGAAAAGCCGACCAACCCGTCCACATCCGCTATTTGCTTCCTTTGTAGGAGCCGCAGCATCCTATAAGCAAGATTCTGTGCTTACTGACTCGAACAGAAAAGAAGCTGTCGGGTCCTGAACAATTCGGACAGACAATAGATGTTTCGTACCTTTACGCTTATCGCCGGCCCCTGCGTTTTGGAGAATGACGAAGTCAATCTAGAAATTGCACAGGCACTCGTCAGATGGTCGGAGATTTTTGAACTTCCTGTCATATTCAAAGCATCCTTTGATAAAGCTAACCGGACACGTTTCTCGTCTGAGCGAGGCCCCGGGCTGGCCAAGGGGCTTTCAGCCCTAGCTCGAGTAAGAGAGCAGACCGGGCTTCGGATTCTGACGGATATCCACGAGGCTTCGCAAGTCGCTGCCGCCGCAGAAGTCGTTGACGTATTGCAGATTCCGGCATTCCTGAGCCGTCAAACCGATCTGTTGATCGCTGCTGGAGGTACCGGAAAGGCCGTCAACCTCAAGAAAGGTCAATGGATGTGTAAGGAAGAAGTAGAGGGCGCAGTAGAGAAGTTGCGTTCCTCCGGTGCATCTCAAGTGGCTGTTACTGAGAGAGGGACATTCTTTGGCTATAATAATCTTGTGGTCGATATGCGGGTCTTCGAAGAAATAGGGAGATCCATACCTGTGCCTGTGTTCTTCGATGGCACCCATTCAGTGCAGCGTCCAGGCATCAGTCATGGATCTACTGGGGGGAATCCTGAATATGTCCCGATGCTAGTACGGGCTGCAGTGGCAGCAGGATGTGGAGGCCTCTACCTAGAAACTCACCCCCACCCGGAAACATCCCCATCTGACAGTTCGACGATGCTTGCTTTGAGTAAGATGGAAGATGTCTTGGACTCAGTGATGTCAATCCGGACCGCCCTGTATCCTTCTCGGCCATAACAACAGTGAGTAATACTGCACCTATCCGAGCAGAAGTCGCTAACCGTATAAAACTTGTGATCTTCGATGTAGATGGTGTCCTCACCGAAGCTGGAATCTTCGTTGGATCAACTATGGATGGAGAACCTCTGGAGCTCAAACGCTTTGATATCCAGGATGGGGTAGGAATTAAGATGCTCGGCTGGGCAGGTCTCAAAGTTGTCCTCGTAACAGGACGTCCATCCCAGGCCACATCAATCCGCGCTCTGGAGTTGGGTGTACAATGTCATCAAGTAGTGGACGCGAGAAAACTTCCAGTCGTCGAAGATCTGATCCAAAAGCACGATGTTAGTTGGGAGGAGATCGCTATGTTAGCGGATGATATCCCCGACCTCGCTGTTCTTCGGAAAGTTGGCCTCAAGGCGGCAGTATCGAATGCCACTGAACCAGTGCTTGATATCGCTGACTGGGTTGCGTTAAGGCCGGGTGGCAGGGGGGCAGCCCGGGAGTTTTGCGACGCACTACTGAGCGCTAGATCACAGTTGGATACCGTAATCGAAACTTACGTAGAAGAACGAAGTCGGCCATAAGAGAGTATAGTATGGAGACGAATCTTCGATCATTGTGTAAAAAGATGAATCGCCCTTACTCAACTACTCGGAGCAGATTAAGTGAGCGTTAGACTCTTCCTGGAAAACCGTAGACCTTGGAGAATGGGTGTCTTTCTGACCCTGATATCGCTGGGGGGATGCGGTGAGCCAGATGCCGTGTCCGTGGCTTCAAGTGATCTCCAGGAGATCGATGCTGATAACGTGATATTCGGTATGGTTAGTTTTATCACCGCAAATGGTATCCGAGAAGGGCATGTGCAGGCAGACACAGCATATCTCTTTGTGGACTCAGCAAAAGCCGAGCTCCATCAAATGCGGATCCTCTTCTTCAATGAAGATGGCTCTCAGCGAGCTACCGTCACAGGAACCAGTGGTGAGTGGGATCAAACGACAGACCGTATGACCGCGTGGGGTGACGTCCTACTGATTGTTCACTCTGATCAACGACGCATCGAAACTCAAGAACTAAATTACGACCCTGAAGCTGAGCGGATCTGGAGTGACTCTGCCACTGTTCAGACTATGGTAGACGGAACCATAACCCGAGGTTCTGCATTCGAATCTGACATGGAATTCCGGAATGTACGGATTGCAAGCATCCGTGGAGCAATCAGTCGCTAACGCCATGAGCCCTCTTCATCGGGCTAGCAAAGGCACTCGATCTATCCGGATTCTGTTTCTACTGCTCTTTGTGGTTTGCTCCTCTTCGTATGCTGACGAGGCGGCTGCTCAGGAGGGATGTGAATTTGTCTACCCTTCAGGTGATCTTAGCATAGTGACACTAGCTGGTGGCAATCGGATTACTTATGTGGGTACACCACATATGCTCTGTAGCGACGGAGTCGAGATCTGGGCTGACTCATCGATATCATACGCCGCAACTGGGCTCGATCACCTGATCGGGAATATCCGTTTCTTGGATAATGCGGGAGAGCTCCGCGCAGACGAGGCCCGATACTTCTCAGAGCAAGGTCGATTACAGGCATCTGGTAATGTCTTTGTCCAAGACACATTGGAGGGATTCACAATCGCGAACGGAGACCTCGTTTATCTCAGGCCAACGGACTTTCGAAAAGACGCAGAAATCACAGTTTCAGTCACCGATGATCTTTCTAGGCCCCATGCGATTCTTTTCATGAGGCCAGAGGAAACGCTAGGAGCACCGGAAGAAGATTCCTTGGATGTACCCTATACAGTTGAGGGTGACCGTATTTTTCTTCGAGGTGGTAGTTACTTTTACTCAGTGGGCGATGTGATGATCGAACGAGATTCAATCCTTGCGTTCGCTGATAGTGCTGAATACGACGGAGATGCAGAGACGGTCCACCTTGCTGGTTCTGCTAAGGTCGAGACCCCTAACTACAACCTTGTAGGAAAGACCATCGACATGGTCTTAGAAGCAAATAGTCTGAATACGATAGCTGCTCACGAAGAGGCTCTCCTTAATGGTGACGACTTAACGATTAACTCACCTGAGATTTCTTTATATATGGATGATGGACTACTTAACCGACTTGTAGCGTTCTCCATACCGAATGAAGATGGCAGCCCATCAATGTCCTCGATTCCACAACCTGTTGCAGTTGGAGAAGACTTTGAACTGACCGCGGATTCACTGGATATCTCGCTGCCGGATGAAGTCCTGGAAAACATCTTTGCAGCGGGGCGGGCCCGGAGCATTTCTTCAGCCCGTGACTCCCTTAACGTCGACCTCCTTCCTGAAATTGCAAAATCAGATTGGTTAGAAGGGGATACCGTCATTGTCACATTCGAGGCCAACACACCTGCTCCGTCAGAGGGTGGAGCTACTACCGATACTAGCGAGCCGGAGCCGGATTATCGTATAGAGAGAATCGTTGCCAAAGTGGGAGCCCGCAGCCTTTACCGATTGACCCCGTCCGATACGACGGCGTTACCTGGCATCGATGCACCAGCAATACACTATGTTACAGGTGACGAGATCACGATTATCATGGACGAAGGGGAAGCCGATCGACTTGAAGTTCAAGGGCGGACACGCGGATTCCACCTGGAGCCCCTACCATTATCTGAGCCTGACAGCTTAGCGTCAGATAGCGCTACAATCGATACTCTCGCAGCAGTCAAATCCAGCACGATACATGACACCCGGGTGAAAATATCTTCGACGACCTTGATACGAAGAACCAATCAACGATCAAAACCAATCAGATCCTCGGCATCAGCTAACCCAGCTATTCTGAACACGTGGAGACGGATGTGACGAACCAGGAGTCAGGTCCTATAGATGGAAATGCCAGTCGATTGTTTGGCGAAGGGTTAACAAAGATTTACCGTGGGCGGAAAGTCGTGAATGAAGTAGGACTTGCCGTCACCCAAGGTGAAATTGTTGGCTTATTAGGCCCGAACGGGGCAGGGAAAACCACCACGTTCTATATGATGGTAGGACTGATTCCTCCATATGAAGGCACTGTACATCTCGACAATGAGAACCTCACGAATACGCCGATGTACAAGCGCGCACGTATGGGGATCGGATATCTGGCACAGGAACCCTCTGTATTTCGGCGATTAACAGTAGAAGACAACGTTCTCGCCATCCTGGAGACTCTCAAGCTACCAAAGGCAGAAGAACGGGAGCGCCTTGATCATCTTTTAGCGGAACTAGGACTTCAGCAGTTAAGGAAGAATAAAGCCTATTCCCTGTCTGGTGGTGAAAGACGTAGGCTCGAGATAACACGTGCTCTCGTTCAACAACCAAAATTCATGTTACTTGATGAACCATTTGCAGGTATAGACCCAATCGCTGTAAACGACATTCAAGAGATTGTTCGTAGCCTTAAGGATCGGGATATCGGTGTAATCATCTCTGATCACAATGTAGAACAAACCCTTGAGATCGTAGACCGAGCATACATCATGTATGAAGGTCGAATAAGGGTCAGTGGAACTGTCTCTGAGTTGGTCTGGAATGATGAGGTAGCTGAAATTTATCTAGGACCCACACTGACCAATCGGATGCGGAAGAGATATCCCCGACCCCAAGGGGTCACGTTGGGAAGCTGACCGTAGAGGCAATACTCTTCAGCACTCTATAGACCACACTTTTAGAAGTCTTGAAGATCCAACCCCCTGCGCGGAGTCGCTGATCTTGTAACCTTATGGGGCATAGGTTTAAGGTGGTATAACCTTCTGCAGACCTTTAGCTAACCAACATATGGGTCAGTTTAACGTCAAGCTTTATCAAAGCGCACAGCTCCGACAGGAAATGCGCGCCAACCCTCGCCTGTATCAGGCGATGGAACTGGTCTACATGCCCCTTTTGGACCTACAACAACATCTTAAGCAGGAAATTGCGGAAAACCCCTTTCTCGAATTGACTGAAGCTGAAGTTGAGCAAGAGATAGAACTCAAAGATGATATACCGGATGAGCCCCTAGGAGACGAGATCGACTGGGAAGACGTGATCCTGAACGACGATTTCAGAGTACAAGGGCGCAGAGAAGAATTTGAGAAGAAAGAATTCTTTGAGCCCACACCCGTCGATACACAGGACCTAAAGGATCACTTGCATGATCAACTGCGATTCCTTTCGCTTCCGGAACGGGATTTGCGAATGGGTGAAGAAATCATAGGAAATATAAATGAAGATGGCATACTCACATGCGACCTCAGTGAGGTGATCTTTGGGGTGAACGGATGGCTTGATGAAGTTCGACCAAGTGCTATAGCAGCTGCAGAGCAGATTGAAGACGCAGAGCAACAAAAGGTTGAAACTGGAGAAATTCTAGAAGTATTTCGGGCATATGACCAAGCTGAAGCAGCAGTGATGCTCGAGGTTATTCAAGGATTTGATCCAGCAGGAGTGGGGGGGAGAGATGTACGAGAATCCATTCTGATTCAGCTTCAGCGGCTTAAAAAATCAGAGGACCTGAGTTACCAGCTCGTTGAGAAACACTTTGATTCCCTTAGCAAGCATCGGTGGAATGAGATTGCTAACGAAATCGGGGTTGATCCCGTGCAGGTGCAAGCTGCCGCAGATGAAATCAGCGAACTCGATCCCAAGCCCGGGCTACGGTATGCCCCAACTCTTGATCACAGGCAGGATGTAATCCCTGACCTCGTCGTTCGAGAACTAGATGGTAGATATGTGGTTGAGGTTAACGACACGGGTTTCCCAGGGTTACGTGTGGCTGAGAGCACTCGAGCACTGGTGAGGGATAAGACAAAGCTCAGCTCAAAAGAAAAAGAGTTCATCGCGAAGAATTACAACTCGGCAACCTGGATGGTTCAAGCAGTAGAGCAACGCCGCCAAACGATGCTCAAGGTCATGAACTTTATCGTAGATAAACAGAGGGCATTCTTTGAGAAAGGTGTGCAATCACTAAAACCCCTCACATTACGGGAAGTCGCCGACCACATTGAAATGCACGAATCAACAGTCTCTCGAGTAACGAACAAGAAGTATGTTCAAACCCCTCGTGGTGTCTATTCACTTAAGTATTTTTTCTCGAGTGGTATATCCACAACCAGTGGAGAGGCTACTTCTTCAACGGGTGTGAAGGACAAGATCAAGAGTCTCATATCCAACGAAGACCCTTTGAAACCGCTCACGGATCAAGCCATCGTTAAGCTCTTAATAATCGACGGCATCAAGATCGCAAGGAGAACGGTGGCCAAATATAGAGAGCAATTAGGTATTTTATCTGCACGTATGAGGAAACGTGTATGATAAAATCAGACTTTGCGGTCATTGTACCGGCATTTAACGAAGCTCCCGTAATTCCCGAACTGATCAGCGAATTACGAGAAGCATTTAGCCATCATCACCTCGAGGGTGAGGTGATTCTTGTGGATGATGGGTCAACCGACAACACAGCTGAAATCGCAGAGCAAGTAGCTGAAGGGTGGAGCGCCCTCAAGATCATTCGTCATCAGAAGAATCTTGGGAAAACCGAGTCCATGGTTACTGGAGCAAACTCAACTTCAAAGAAGTATTTAGTGATATTTGATGCGGACCTACAACATTCCCCGAACGAGATCCCGCGGTTCCTAGAGAAACTGGAAGAAGGATGGGACATCGTTACTGGGCGAAAGCTAGGGGCTTACAACAAACGAACGGTTTCCTCAATCTACAATCGCTTATCTCGTAAGATCTTTAGTGTTCCAGTCTCAGATCTGAATTCGATGAAGGCATTTCGTAAGAAAATCCTGAGTCCCCTAACGCTCCGGCACGACTGGCATCGGTTCTTCGTGGTTCTCGCTCACGCTCGCGGTGCAACAGTAACGGAGATCGATATCGATCTATATCCACGTCGAGCTGGAGTCTCTAAATACACGAGTAAATTCAGAATTCTGGTGGGGTTGTTAGATCTGGTCTCTGTCAGCTTTCTGCTGATGTTTTCGAGAAAGCCGCTTCTGTTGTTTGGATTAACAGGTTTCGCACTTGCTGGCCTCGGAGCGGTGGTTGCTATCGCTGCATTCTACTTGCGTTTCTTACACCCGATGCTGGGCTTCGAAGCGTACATACCACCGTTTGGCTACCGACCTTTACTCTACCTCGTCATGCTTCTTGAGATGCTGGGCTTTTTACTTGTAGGCTTTGGCTTGGTTTCAGAGCAGGTCGCCCAACTCCGTGACGAGCTAGACAACCACCGCAAACAGTGACGCAGTTCCGGGTCTTGATCGTCGTAGGCACTCGACCTGAAGCGATCAAGATGGCGCCTATCATCAAGGCACTGGAGCGTCGTGATGAGTCTGTGGATACCCGCCTCGCGGTAACGGGGCAACATACGACGTTGGTAGAGCAAGTACTTCAGGTCTTCGATATACGCCCTGATTATGACCTAGATATCATGAAAGAGGGACAGAGCCTATACGGAGTGGTGCACCGGACTCTCGAAGGGCTACAAGGCGTGGTCCAAGACTTTCAGCCCGATCTACTGTTGGTACAGGGTGATACTGCGACAGTCTTTGTGGGTTCGCTGGTTGGTTTTTTCGAAAAGATAAAGGTGGGACACGTCGAAGCTGGACTTCGAACCGATGATAAATGGGCCCCATGGCCGGAAGAAGTGTTTCGCCGGATGACTGACGTGGTCGCGGACTACCATTTTGCTCCAACTCATCAGGCCAGGAAAGCCCTGCTTAATGAGAATATCAGCGGTTCTAATGTCCATGTAACAGGGAATACAGTAGTCGATGCACTCTTGGAGATCAGTGAGCGAAACACTCAAGTGGAGAATGAGACACTTCAGAAAGTGATCGAAGGAGACCGGCGCCTAGTCCTTCTTACGGCACATCGGCGGGAATCTTTCGGAGCTCCTTTGGTAGACATTTTCTCAGCTGTGAGATCACTCGCGGATGAGCACTCCGATATAGAGATAGTATATCCCGTTCACCCCAACCCTAACGTATTGATCCCTGCCAAGGAGTCCCTCAGTAATCACCCGCGGATTCACCTTACTGAACCCCTGAATTACGTCGATCTTGTTAGAGCTATTGAGGCTGCAGATCTGATCTTAACTGACTCAGGTGGCATACAGGAGGAAGCCCCCACATTCGGAACCCCTGTCCTCATCCTCCGGGAGGTCACGGAACGCACGGAAGGGGTCGAAGCGGGCACGGCATACCTTGTGGGCACTGACCCATCACGAATCCTGATAGAGGGAAGACGTTGCCTAGTCGAGAGAACATCTAGTACTGAGCGTCCACAGAACCCGTATGGTGACGGGCAAGCTGGAACCCGTATCGCGGACATTCTCCTCTCTAACTTTCTGGGCTGTCCTCGTCAGACTGAGGACTGGGTGGAGTGAATATCGTTATGCATTGCGTGTATTTCCCTCCCGAAGTAGGAGGCCTTGAAAGTCATATCCGATATCTCTGTCGGTCACTCGTGGAACGGGGACACCAAGTCAATGTTGTTACTTCACTATCCCAGCCAGACCTTCCACAACATGAGATGATTGATGGGATCAGTGTTTGGCGGACTTGGATACCCGGCAGAAACACTCTTGGATGGGCCACATACGCCATTTCCTCAACCCCAAAACTGGTTTCTCTAGCGCGGAACGCAGACGTCTTGCACGCACAGGATATCGCCTCGGTGCTTCCCTGTATCATTGCAAACCTGAGACGCAAAATCCCAATAGTGACCACTTACCATACAAGTCACTTCCTAAAGCGAGCAGAATCACGATTCTGGCGCCGAATTTTTCGTACCTTTCTCAGGAAGGCAGACCATAATCTGGCAGCCAGTACAGAGATAGCGTCAGTTGGAAAGAACATCGCTCCTCAGGTAGATGTCGAGCCGCTCACCAATGGAGTGGACACTTCTGTTTTTCAGAAAACTGACCCCATCCTCCCTCATCTTGAGGAGGGACAGTACCGTCTGATTATTCCGCGCAGGCTTTTCTCAAAGAACGGAGTTGAGTATTTCGTGCGAGCACTTCCCATGATTAGCGATGCAGTAAATGTGGAAGCGATCGTAATCGGAGACGGACCCGAACGAAGCAAGCTCGAATCGTTAGCTAGCAAACTCGGTGTAACTGATCATCTGAAGTTCATGGGAGTTTGCCCTCACGATAAAATGCCCGGTCTTCTATCATCTTCTGACCTCGCGGTCTTTCCTTCCCTCATGGAAGCAACTTCGATAGCGGCACTTGAGTCTATGGCTTGCGAGGTCCCGGTCGCCGCATCACGCATAGGAGGGCTACCGGAGATCCTAGACCACGAGGTAGGAGCACTTTTTGAGCCCGCTAATCCAGAGTCACTAGCCAAAACTGTAATCGCCCTACTAGAGGGCGGACAACTTCGAAAACTCGGTCTCGAGGCCAGGAAAAGGGTAGTAGAACGCTGGAGCAATGAACGACTTACCGACAGGCATCTTGAGATCTATGAGGACCTGTTGGCGATACGCCACTCTGTGAATTAAATGGGGAAGCGAAAAATAGAAGTCCAAAAGACAGGGAAGGGGGGTCAAGGCCAGAGCACTAGGACTAGGGCACTGGATAGCGATATCCATGACACTACTGCTGGCTCTAATAATCTTCCTTCATGGGTCCCGGCTGCCTTATTTGGTGGGCTGACACTCTTTCTCTTTCGCTCATTCATTTTCACTGACCAAATGTTGGTCGGAAATGACACACTTTCACTTGGTTATGTCGCTCGGGCGTTTTATGCGGACGCACTGACACAGCTTGGTGCAATCCCTGGATGGGCTCCGCTAATCTTGGGCGGGACACCTTTTCTCGAAGCATTATCAGCTGGCGACGCGCTTTATTTCCCATCCACAGCGCTCTTGCTTCTATTCGAGCCATACCGTGCACTAGGATGGAAGCTGGTGATTCACGTGGTCGCGGCTGGTTTCTTCATGTTCGGGTGGATCCGAGCCCTCGGCGGTTCACGATTTGCAGCGCTCGTTGCTGGTACTGGATATATGCTAGCGCCATTCTTTGTGAGCCTGGTGAACCCTGGTCACGACGGGAAGATGTTTGTGACAGCGCTCGCACCGCTTCTCTTCTGGGTTGTAGAACGACACTTCAAGAATCCCAGCATCCGAAGTATCTGCGGAATCTCGCTTGTGGTCGCTTTGATTATCTACACGACCCACTTCCAGATGGCATACTTCTTATTCGGTGCTGTGGGGGCCTTTGGAATTTTCAGGGCTGTGGAGTTTTGGCTGAGCAAAGACCTAGATCTGAGTTCTTCAAACAGACGCAGAACTGCAGGAAGTCGATTCCTTACCTTCATCGTCGGGGCTCTTCTAGGGCTCGGTATCGCAGCAGTCCAATTTTTTCCAGCAGCAAACTACGTCACTGAAGATTCTCGGCGAATCCAGACAACCCGCGAAGCCGCAGGAGAGGCCAGTCGTGAATGGTCGAGTTCTTGGTCCCTCCATCCTGAAGAAGTGATGTCCTTAGTGATCCCAGAGTTTGTGGGTGGAAATGTGGAGAGCACGGATTGGACTACACAGACGTACTGGGGACGGAATGTTTTCAAGCACAACCACGAGTACATCGGAATACTGCTACTACTCCTTTCGTTCGTCTCATTTGTCGGCGGAACTGCACGACCTGCTCTACGCTGGTTCTTCGCTGGATTAGGGGCCACTGGTTTGTTATTCACGCTAGGAACCCATACCCCGTTGTGGAGCTTATTCTATGAACTAGTTCCTGGTATAGGATTATTTCGCGCACCTTCTCAGGTAATTTTCCTAGTCGGATTTTCCGTTGTGACTCTAGCCGCATTCGGTGTAGACCGAATACTGGTTACAAAAGAAGAGGGAGTAGGTTGGCGAGCGGTAGAGCGGGTTCTGTGGGTTGGGACAGGATGCTTAGGACTACTGCTATTACTCGCTAGCACAGGTGTTCTTACATCTGTATGGACTACTGTGCTTTACTCAGACATCACACCTGAACGCCAAGAGATACTCCAGAACAGTCTACCATTTCTGGTAAGAGGAGCGGGCATAGTCTTTCTGTTTTCTATGGCCACCTCAGGTATAACATGGTTACTAAGGAAGGGATATATAGGATCACTTGGATGGCTCATAGGCTTGTTAATTCTAATCTCTGCAGACGCTCTGCGGATCGACAAACCTTATGTGAACACGATGGATTTTGAGCAATGGGCTGCACCAACAGAAAACATCCAAGCCATCCTCCAACGTGAACAGGGCAACCCTGAGCCCTATCGACTCCTTTCTTTTCGACAGAGAAGTCAGGACGTCACCCCGGCATTACACGGTATAGAGCTCGCAGCAGGGCATCATCCGAACGACCTCTCTCGTTATCGGGAATTGATAGGGATGGTCGGCTCCTCAGAGCCAGTCAACCTCTATGAGAACTCGAATATCCGTCGCTTGCTGAACGTGAAATACATCTTGTGGCCGGACTTGGAGATGGGCGGTTCTATACAAGGTCCTGCGATCGCTCAGCTCCAGTTGCAAGACGGTAGACTCTTTGAAACCATTTTCTCTGACCCCGGTCTTCCGAGAGCCCGCCTCGTGGGTAATTCGGTAATCAAAACCGATAATGAAGCTGTCCCCTACATGCTCTCCGATTTATTTGATCCTGAACTGGAGGTGGTACTCAACGAACCAGCACCAATTGATCTCATAGGGAGGCCGGTGACTGGGGAAGTTTCTTGGATCGAACGCACTACAAACCGAATGAGTCTCGAAGTTTCGACGGAAGACCCAGCACTGCTCGTTATCGCAGATAACTGGTTCCCGGCATGGAAAGCTGAAATAGATGGCAGACAGGTGGATATCCTTAGGGCGTACCACTCACTCCGTGCTATCCCAGTATCACCAGGTGAACACCAAGTGGTTTTGACGTACCGCTCAGAGCTCCTAGTACGCAGCCTATGGATAAGTATCATCCTATTCTTCGGCATCGCTGGAGCTGCCGCCTTTGACTTCTTTAGGATTTTTAAGTCTAGGAGGACTCGCTGAAGACGTGGGTGAAGCACTTCAGCCAGATGGTAATCACGGTACTCGTGACATGGTTCATCATAAGTCGTGTTGGGCTCGACACAGCTGCACTAAGAGAACTCAATACAGATCTACTAACACCCAATTTCGCACTTTTCGTGGCTTCCTCATTGCTACTCATGATCGGGTACGCGATTTCAGCAGCTAACTGGGCATATATCGTCAACGATCTTGGTGGCCCTCAGATACCAAAGGTAGACGCAATACGCCTCTTTATGATCGCGAATCTAGGGAGATATATCCCTGGCAAGATATGGCAGATTGCCGGCCTTGCAGCTCTAGCAAAGGATAGGGGAGTAGCACCAGGTACCGCAGTTGGAGCGGCTGTACTTGGGCAAGGGATCGCGCTTGTTGTAGCAGCCGGATTGGGTATCGGAGTGTACGATACAATCTTGCCTCCTGGTTATTTTAGCTTGATCTCAATAGTCCTCATTGGGAGCGTGATAGTCCTAGCTACGATACCGGTATCGTTCAAAGCTGGCGCAAAACTCTGGCTTAGTTTCAGGGGCAGTCAAACAATCGAAACTCCTAATCCAACCTCAGGCTTGCGCTGGCTCCTTTTGTATCTTGTCAATTGGATTGTCTACGCACTCGCATTCTGGATGATGGTGGTAAGCTTTGATTCCGACATTTCATTGATACCAGTAGCTGCTGCCTTTCCTGCAGCCTACGTCCTTGGCTATCTCATGATTTTTGCACCCGCTGGACTTGGAGTACGAGAGGGTTTCTTGATTGTCTTTTTATCACCCCATCTCGGCTTGGGACCTTCTGGAGTCATCGCGGTTGTTGCGCGCCTTTGGACTACTCTAACCGAAGTGGTTCCAGCGTCTGTCTTTTGGTTTCAACACATAACATCTAAAAGGGCAGGGGAGGAGTTAGTTCAGTGAGCATAGGCCGCTTCCTTGTAATTATTCCGACCTACAATGAGCTCGAAAATATCTCCAATAAGGCTCCTCTAGTTCTTAGCCAGGATCACCGAATAGACATTCTCATAGTAGATGATGCTTCACCTGACGGCACAGGTGACCTGGCTGAAAATATGGCAGCTGAGGAGCCTAGAATTCATGTATTGCATCGACCGAAAAAGGATGGCCTCGGCAGGGCATACCTCGACGGTTTTCATTGGGGTATCAGTCGTCAATATGACCTGTTATTTGAGATGGACGCTGATATTTCACATCCACCTGATGCTTTACCACTAATGATTGAAGCTGCCCAAGCAACCGACGTTGTCATTGGCTCCCGATACCTACACGGTCGCGTGACAGTATCAAATTGGCCTATGAGGAGATTGCTTATCAGTTACTTCGGGTCCTGGTATGCCAGGACCATTACGCGCATGCCCGTGCGAGATGCTACAGGTGGATATAATTGCTGGCACCGCAAAGTACTCGAGTCCGTCGAACTCGACCGAGTTCGCTCTAACGGCTATGCATTCCAGATTGAACTTAAATTTCGCGCCTGGTCCAAAGGTTTTTCCCTGACGGAAATCCCCATTCTTTTCACCGAGCGGGACTCCGGGGAATCTAAGATGTCAAAGAAAATCGTCAGGGAAGCTGTGTGGCGTGTTTGGTGGCTGAAAATCCTTCAAATCTTTCGGCAACTGTGATGAGCGAAACTCGAATCGATAAGGATTACTATGACTCGAGTGACTATTTCGAAGGAAAAGCAGCTCATCTTCTGGACTCTAATAGCAGATTTCAGCGCTACCGCGTATCACACGTACTCGAGATACACCAACCCAGACGAGAAGACAGAGTCCTCGATGTCGGGTGTGGATGGGGCACTTTCAGTTTTGCTCTTGCAGACAAGGTCGCCGAAACAGTTGGGGTGGACTTCAGTGAAAAAAGCGTGGAGATCTGTAATCAAAGACTCGCAAATAATCCGAAGCAGAACCTCCAATTCCTATGCACTGACGCTGGCTCTACAGGTCTAGAGAGTGAAACCTTCGATTTGGCAATCGCCGCAGACATTTTTGAACACCTGTATCCCGTTGATTCTGTAAAAGTGACTTCTGAGATATATCGACTGTTGAAACCAGGAGGGCGCTTTAGCATCTGGACACCTCATAGGGGCCATGTGCTGGAGATACTGAAGAATCGCAATATTCTGCTTAAGCGGGACCCGAGCCATGTCGATTATAAGTCTATGGCAGTCCTAAATAAGCTCTTGATTGACGCTGGATTTAAAATTGAGCGGGCATATTTTGTGGAGTCACACATCCCAGGCCTTCGGAGCATTGAACGGCTTGTCCAGAGATTTTTTCCGCCGCTCAGAAGAAGAATTGCCATTCTAGCCCAAAAACCAGGCCTATCATAGCT
>CAWVZF010000041.1:0-16614 GCA_963934665.1 uncultured bacterium
TCGACTAGGTCAGGTTCACTAAGCCTCTCGACAGTGGTCGAAAGATCAGGTGCTCCCACAATTGAGGTCTGAAAGGGGAAATGACACGCTTTGCATAGCCCAGTTCGAAATGTTTCAAACCCCCCAGAAACGCTAGTTGGAAGTACAAAATCGCTGATCGCGGACTCAAATGCTTCCTGTAGACTTGTACCCGTATTGGGGTCACCCATCCTCAGTTCACCTCTACCGAGATCCGGACGATCAATTTCATTCATAAAGGTCTTTAATTGATCAATCTGTCGTGAGTTAAAATTGAAGGCCGGCATCTGACCACTCCCAACAGTCAGAAGAGAGACAAGCCGTGCCTCGTCAACGCGGCTTGCGGCATTCGTTAGATCGGGGCCGAGGAAACCTCCCTGGCCCCAGAGTTGGTGACAAACTTGGCAAGCCGACTCATGGTAGATCTGACGACCTTCAATCGCCTCCATAGAGAGTTCTAGATCCACGTCATCCCTGTACACGAAGATCGATTGGGCCAAAAAACAAAGGACCAAGACTGCTAGTAGTCTCTTTTTTGACGATGGGTTAAGCATCTGCTATTGAGTTGATATTACTCATCACCTAAGAAACAACCCGGATAGACCAAAAGTGATACCAAAGTTCGGTGCATTATCCGTAAGACCGAAAGCGACTGCCGAATCAATTTGCCACCAATCATTCAACAAGAACGTGCCCCCGGTTTGTATGACACCAATATGTCCTCCGTATTCATTTCTTGTGATTTGTTCGAAGGCCATCTCAGAAAATACTCTGAAACGAGGGGAAAGAAGGCTACGGCTTATCACTAACCCGAACAGTCCTGAGGGATAACGATTGAACTCGTCCTGATCAAACTGAAACCCAGGCATTACAGCGATCCCCCAGTCACCTCTGAAACCGCCTTGATCCAAGTAGTCCCCATCAATCCAAGGTATGTGAAAACTCCATTCCGCCACTAAGCGAAAGGATGGGCGTACCCCAAATCCCCGTAGCTCAGCAGACCCGATTGGCAGATCTGCGTGGACCAGGGCGGCCATCGCAGGTCTGCTGGATTCATCCGAAGGGAGAAAAGACCACTTAACACCAATCGAGAAGTCGGAAATTCCGTTAGTAGTGATCTGTCTTGTGTTGAGTTCGGATGTCGAATTCGAGGGAGTCTGCTCAGTAACTCGATACTGAGTAAACCAGTCTGACTCTAACCTTAGCTCCCAAGAGTTCGATACCCCGACTCGGAGGAGAAAAGGGGTGGTCCAGGTATCAATGTTATCGACACCTGTTGTTTCCGTATCAAATGCGAAAGAGCCTTCAACCTGAATAGCACCTGCACCCACTGTTGAACTCGATTCGACAAAGTCAGGACGATCCGTCCCAATGGGCACTTGTGCGAGCGCTAATCCGGGTAAAACGATTGCTAAAGCAATGGGGGGAACCACGGAGAAAAAGGTAGATAGGATCCACATTCTATTCTTCTTGGCAGTCATAAGAGACCGGCCATGTCTTATTAAAATGCTTAAACATCTATCCAAGAAGGTGCCTTAGTGGAATGCGGAAAGCTGAAGAAGGCAAGGTCACCGAGTAGCGTCAACCCAGCACTCAGGATTACAGAGTGATTACAGAAGCCCCCGTAGAAGGTTTGGCTACAAAATGGCCTTGATCGGTATCCGTTCTTATACCCCGAGGCCCATAATATCCTTGCGACAAGCCTTCTAGAACTGCATCTACCTTCTCTTGCTCAGTAATCATGATGACGGATCCACCAAAACCAGCTCCGGTGAGCCGAGCACCTGCCGCTCCAGCTTCACGACAAACCACAACGAGTTCATCGAGTTCTACTGAGCTGACTTCGTAGTCGACGCGGAGACTCCTATGTGAAGCATTCATCAAGGAACCAAATCCTTGCATGTCCTCGCCAACCATAAGATCAATAGCTTTTCCTACTCGAACAGCCTCTGTAATCACATGTCGGAAACGCTGTAAGTGAGTTCGCTCGAGCACAGCCTCTGCAATCTCGATCGCTATGTCCTCTCCAAGAATCTCAAGAAGGTTCCTATACCCGGTGACTTGAGAGCGAATTAGACCACGTTCTAATGCAGTATTGGTGACAATCCTCAAAGCCTGTCCAGACTCATCACGACGCGCATTATATGCCCCCATCGCATAGCCTGATTTCTCAACTCGCACCCCAGAATTAGCGATTACGAACCGCCAGCTCTCTGGAACCAGAATATGTCTGATCTTTAGGGGACTAAACTTAATCCAAGCCGCATGGCGAGCACGGCCACCAATGGATATCGCCTGATCCATCCCACCTCCGCGGGTCCCTGTGTAGCGTTCTGCATCCGCCATTACGTCCGCGAAGGGCAGAGTTTCTAGCATAACTCCGTTGACATGGGCAAGAGCCAGCCCAATCGCGTTGACAAGCGCGGAGGATGATGAAAGCCCGGCTGCTATAGGGATATCAGAGACAAGAACACCATCAAATCCGCGTGAGATAGCAAATCGTCTCGCTAACTCATCGGCCGGAGCTTTCAGGTAGTTTCCCCAATGACCTGGGGGACTGGCAGTTATCTCCGGACCAATCTCGAACTCGACTTCTTCAAAGTCCTCGTGAACACTACGGATCCGCACAAATCCATCATCCCGATACCGGAAAGCCAAATACACTTGGCGCTGAATAGCCATTGGAAATACTGGCAAGTCATGATAATCGATGTGTTCACCGATTAGGTTTACACGCCCCGGAGCCCGAGCAAAATGAGTCGGTTGCACACCGAACTCTTTGAAAAAAGCCTCGCCGGATACGAGTTCTAACGGTGACCGGTCCACTTGACGTGGATTGGTCCAATTCACTTACCGCACTCGTACGTAACCGACTCCTTCTCTAATGTCGATCTCTGTTCCGAAAGGCTTCGAGCGCTCGACAAGATCGTTCAGAATTTTTTTCGCAAGAATGCCATGTGCCAACATAGGCCGTCCACGTACCCAAGCTGGCTTTCCATAACCCAAGGTTATCGGGTGAAGTGCTAGTTCAGTTAACTCATCCCCAGTGAACGTCGGCATAGCAACCACGGCCTCCCAGATCTCTGGATTTGCTGGGAATCCGACTGTCTCGTTCTGGTAGCGCCTGGCATTAAAGTCCGCTACATGGTCATTCACACCGAGATCATACGCCTGGTAATTCTCATCGGGTAACCGGAGCAAGGTCTCATTCTGAAATACAAAATCACCCAAAGAGTAGAAGATCGGCTTACCCTTGTAGATCTCTATACCACGAAGTACGTGAGGTCCGTGGCCCACGAACATCGTAGCGCCAGCATCCACCATTGCCCTTGCGAACTCTACTAGAAAACCAGCTGGAACCGAGCGAGCTCCGCCGCTCTCGTGTGCATGAATAGTAACAATTACTTGGTCAGCGAGGCGGCTGGCACTTTGCACTACTGCGGCAATTTCAGACACATCTTCCGGATTCGGTCGAGTCACCACACCCGTTTCTGAACCTTCGATGAAATTGGTCGAGAGTGTACGTGCCCCACGATCACTGCGGTTGAAGTTCAACCCCATTTCTTCTGCTAGCCCTTGGAAACGATCAAGCTGTTCTGCGGTAGCGACACGTTCGGTCGTGTAACGAAGCGGACTCAAACCAGGCCGGGATTTCATGCTCCCACGTGCATTCCCAGCTCGAGAATGATCAGGGAACGTCGACGCCATAGAGATTAGAGCCACTCGACCACGTGCTGTTTCCAAGAAGCGGGCCTCTCGGGCTTCCGCGAGACTCTCACCTGCTCCCGCGTGCACTAACCCTGCTTCGTCTACGTATTTGGTGGTCAGACGAAGACCCTCAACCCCATAGTCACCAGTATGATTATTTGCGCGCGATACCATATCGATACCTGCCCAAACAAGCTCCTTAGCAAGTATTGGTTCGCCGCGCATCCAAGTTCCTCCACTCTGGTGAGCTGGATACGGCTCATAATCATGGAAGAGGACTTCGAGATTCGTAAAAGCCGCGTCCGCCCCACGAATCATATCAATCAGCTCGAGAAAATCTGGTTCCTCGTAGACGGATAATCTCCTCGTGATGATCGCGTCCCCCGTCAAGGCAAGTGTAATCTCTTGGGCCGGCGTCGAGACCACCAACCAGCCTAACGCGAAGCTAGTTAGCCCGGTGACACGAAATCGTTTCATCACAATTCTCCTCTTTCTACGCTCTAAGAATTTCCAGTTTCGGCCACTGTGCCCACCGCCCTCGTGTAAAATCAGGCACATCGATCGGGCGACTGCGGTTAGCAACTGACCACTCCGACAATGGCGTGATCACCGACATCGCAGCTGCATCGTAGACATTCATATCCGTGGGTTCGCCCGCCCGTAGGCATTTCACCAACCGATAATCCTCTATGAAATCCATACCTCCATGCCCGGCTCCTGCTGACTGCTCCTCCAGATCTTTCCACAGTGGGTGATCATACTCATCTCGTAAATCCATCCAATCCTGCCACTCATGTCCGGGACTCAGGCCTTCGATATGCACTCGGTGGGGATAACCCTGAAATAACCCCTTAGTCCCTTGGACCATGTGAATCCTTGAATACGGCCGGGGAAGGTTTGTGTCATGACTGAGATAAATCGTTCGACCCCGGACTGTTTTGATCATCGTCGTGTTCACATCACCAAGGACATAACGCTCTGAGCGCTTCAGGTGACTCTCTGGGTAGTTAGCCATTGCCCATTCTTGTAATCCCTGTGATGGAGAGCTCATCGACACGAGATATTCGAACTGATCTCCACGATTGATATCCATCACATTGGCCACTGGACCCAGGCCATGAGTCGGGTAGAGGTTGCCATCTCGTACCATGGAGTGAGCACGCCGCCAGAGGCCTTCTCCAACGTCAGAGAACTTGATCTCTCTCAGGTCGTGCAGATATCCGCATTCGGCGTGAAGAATATCCCCGAATAGGCCCAAGCGAGCCATATGGAATACCATCATCTCAGGACGGTCATAGTTGCAATTTTCCATCATAACGCAGTGTTTGCGGTATTTTTCAGCATACTCGACAAGTCTCCAACAGTCATCCGTCGTGTATGCGGCAGGGACCTCGGTGGCAGCATGTTTTCCGTTTTCCATCGCAGATACGCACACTGGCACATGCCATTCCCAGGGTGTGGCAGTGAACACAAGATCCAAGTCTTCGGTCTCGCACATGCGAACAAAATCTGTCTCGTCACGCCCATACATCGCTGGTGGTGCTCGACCATCATCAGTCACCCAACTTGAAACTTCCTCATTGCGGGCCGAGTCGATATCACAAAGCGCTACAATCTCAATGCCTTCAAGCCCTAGAAAATTCCTAACATGGGCTCCCCCCATTCCTCCCACACCTACAAAACCGACGCGCACAATATCGATAGGATCTGCAGCGAATGGCTTGACGGGAGCAGGACCTAGATCAGGACGCTGCTGTTGGTGATCAAGATCTGCCGAAGCCGGCGTAGGAGAAAGTCCAGACGTTGCGCCAAGTCCAAGGCCAGCGGCACCTAGCTTGAGGAGTTCGCGTCGACCGAGGAAATCTAAATTATGGGGATCACTCATTTATTGACCTGACTTTTCGGAACTTACTGAATAGTACTCAGCAAATTGAATGGTGCTCTGGCATAGCTCAAGGCCAGCCGCCCTATACCTGACAGTAGCGCAATACCCTCTCGCTCCGCCAATAGGTAAGAGCCATTCCTGGAAGGAATTTCAGCGGAACCACAATCAACTTAAACTGAGAATTCGAGCTGCATTCTCACCAAGAATCTTAGCTTTCTCGCCCTCGGATAAATCAAGAGTGGCTATGCTAGATATCATCTTGTCGAGACTTCCGATCATGTGCGGATAGTCTGAGCCAGCAACCAGGTGATCGACACCGGCGAATTCAATAGCAAGCCTCAGGCAAGCGTCATCGAAATTCACGGTGTCGTAATAGAAACTCCGCAGTTGCTCGCTAGGAAGTACGCTGCAGTATTCTCGACATTCAGGATACGCCTCAAACCCTCGGTCGAAACGTTCTGCCAGATACGGTACGGCACCACCGAGATGCGCTAACACCCAAGTGATTTTCGGAAATTTCTCTACGACACCGGAATAAATCAGCCCTGCTGTTGCAAGCGTGGTGTCCATCAGAAATCCGACCATTGGCATAAGCATGAAGCGCTCCATGACCTCCACCCCAACGGGATAAGTCGGGTGTATGTAGATCACCGCTTCCGCCTCATTAAGTCGCTCGTAAATCGGCCAAAAATGCTTCTCGTGTAGCGGGACACCACTTGCATTAGAAAGAAGCATTACACCGGGAAGACCCAATTCCCCAACTACGCGCTCTGCTTCCTCAGCTGCGGCTCCAGGTGCGTTCATGGGTAAGGTGCCCAATGAGGTGAATCGGTCTGTCCGAGCACGACATTCAGACGCAAAAGCGTTATTCACGATCCGGCAGAGTTCTACAGCACGCTCTGGAGTCTCAATGCTTGTTCCTGGTGCTGTGAACGTGATGACTTGCATCTGAATCTCTTCTTCATCGAGGACACGTTCACGAACGTTCAGATCCCGATGGCCTGGAACGATCACATTGTAGTCACCAGGAGAGTGCAGAACTGGATTTCCATCACGATCAGTGGTAACCCTGAAATGGCTGCCTCCCTTACTGAGGGCATCAAGGTACTCCGGTGGAAAATAGTGGTTATGGAAGTCGAGAATCATCAATCTTTACCGGAGAGCAGGGTCGATCGGTTATAGGTCCTGGGTTTTGCGAGTCCATAGTATGTACACCGGCCAACCGAGAAGAACAAATCCAAGACCCTTTAGGCTCTCTACTGGGTCAGTCAGAAGTTGGTTCCCAACAATGCCAAAAGCAGCTAGTACAAAAATAATCGGTACCCAAGGGTACCCCCACATTTCGTAGTCACGCGTTATTTCTGGGCGTTTGCGGAGCAGGATAAGCCCCAAAGCCATCATCCCGAAAAAAATCCACTCCGTGTAGATCACCCTCGTAAACAGAGAACGGTATGTGCCAGTTAGAGCTAGTACACTAGCCCAGATCGCCTGTAGGATAATCGCCCTGTGGGGTGTCCCATATTTTTGGTGAACCGCCCCAAACCACTTGAATAACAAACCATCTCTGGCCATTGCGAAGTAGACCCGAGGCCCTGCGAGAACAATGCCGGAGAGCGCTCCAAACGTTGAGAAGACAACCAGAGCTGACATCGCAGCACCACCGCCTCTACCGAAGACTGCATCCGCTGCATCCGCCGCGACACGATCTGATGAAGCGACCGTCTCCATCGGCAGTACATACAAGTAGACCGCATTCAGGAGGATGTAGCAGCCCGTAACAATAAGTGTACCCAAGACAAGGGCTTTGGGAATCGTGCTACGCGGATTCTTAGTCTCTTCAGCGTTATAGGTGACCATATGCCAGCCACCGAAAGCGAAGAGGCCAGCAGCCAAAGCAAGCCCGAAATCCCGAGCCGTGTAACTCCCCGGTGCGGCGGTACGAGAGGCTTCCACCGCAACTTCGTGTGCGGTGCCACCAAACAAGAAGCAGAGAACCACGATTATCGCGATTGCTAGAAGCTTACCAGCTGTGATCGCAGCCTGGAGGATGCTTCCATGCCTTACCCCTACGTAGTTGATAAGGCTAAGTAGCAAGATTGTAACGACAGCCACTACCCGCTGGCCTAAGTCACCAAGCTCCACAAAAAAGCTGAGATACCTCGCACATACCACTGCAATCGCCGCAACGATTCCGGAGTGCATAATCCAAAACATCGCCCAACCCCAGAGGAAGCCTACAGCAGGCGAGAAAGCCTCCCGAAGGTACGCATATACCCCACCAGCCTCAGGGAACGTGCTCGCTAATTCTGCGCATACGAGGGCCCCAAAAAGGGTGAGTACCCCACATACCAGCCAAACAGCATAAATGCCGACAACGGTTGGCACTTGCCCGGTGATCTCAGACGGTTGAACAAAAATTGACGCACCGATGATGGTGCCAACGACCATAGCCGTCGCTTGTTTAGGGCCGATCGCCCTCCTTAACCCCCTGGGGTAATTCTCCGGCAATGTGCTCACTTATACGAGAAGAAGGTGATCTCTTTCTCAATCCCCATTCGGGATTGGATACTGTATCGACTCGAGACCCACAGCTTGCAGCACCCGATATGCATGCTCTGGGGCTTCCCTTATTTCCATCTTGAGCCCAGCCACCTGTGCCTGTTCAGCAATTCTAGCGATACCCTGCGCTGCGGTTAGATCAATTCTTCCCAAACCAGCGCAGTGTACTATGATTCGCTTAACACCAGGCTCTTGAGCCAAACTCGATAATAGTGAGTCCTCAAGTGCTGGAGCCGATCCAAACCAAAGCACTCCCTTCGGCTCGAAATGAAGCTCCTCTCCCTCAATGTGAGTTTTGACACCTGGCTGCAGTTCACGCCACATATGTGCCGCTGTCGCCATGACTACCCCGAGCACAACCGCCTGCTCGATTCGCGGTGCTAGAATCAGCGTAAGCCCGAAAGTGCCCCACCCAACCACACCTTGAGGTCCCGATATTGCCCACAGACTCATCAACTCTTTCACACGGAAAAGCGGCCAAATCGCAGCAATCACAATCCCTGACAAGATCGCCTGCGGAAGCGGAGCCAAGACATACGCGAAAGGCAGGAAAGCCAAAACCACAAGACCTGCGATGAGACCACTCCAACGGCTTCTGGCACCCGAAAGCCGATTGACACTGCTACGCGCGAAGGAACCCCCAACCGGTAATCCCCCCACAAGTCCCGCAGCAACATTCGCCATTCCTTGACTTAGGAACTCTCGACTTGGATTCCAGCGCTGACGATCCTCATTGGCAAACACCCGGGCAATCGACGCAGAATCCGCAAAGCCTACAACAGCGATTACTGCTCCTGGTAGAATGAGCGCCGGCAAACTGCTCCACGGCAAATCAATAGAAACTGCTGGTAGGCCTACTGGTATGTCACCAACTATTGAACCTTCGTATCCAAAGATGATTGAAAAGAGGAGACCTACTAGAGCCGCGATCAAGACACCTGGTACCAAAGTGTGTATCGCTCTTCCAATGACAATGATGATTATGGATGTCACCGTAAGTGTTAAGGCTAGGAATTCCCATGAACTTGGATCTGATAGGGTTAAGATCGCCCCCCGAACTACACCGACATCGGCGTCAGACACATCAACACCGAATGTTGAAGGAAGCCGTGCACACACAATCAGAATGGCAACTGCAGAGGTAAATCCGGTCATTACTGCGCGTGACATCAGATAACTGACCCATCCAGATTTCGTCAGTCCTACCGCCAGGCGCACAAGCCCACATATCACAGCCAGCAAGGCTGCCAGGCTCGCGAATTCAGCCGTACCTGGTTCGGCCAGAGGGAGTAACGCGCCAAGCGTGAGCAAGGCAGTCATCGCAACAGGCCCGGTTTGAAGATAGGGAGACGAAGCATAGAGTGCCGCCACAATTGGTGCGGCAGCTGCGGCGTATAAGCCATGATGGCTTGGAAGACCAGCTAGCTCAGCATAGGCCATAGACCCTGGGATTAACATGAGTGCAACCCCGAGTCCCGCTAAGACATCTCTGAACGAAAGCTGGTGAGTAGGCTCAGCGAAAATGAAGTTGGTCAAGACACAGTTTCAGCGGTGATTCTTGCTCCTCCTTCTGAAAGTTTTCTCAGTAATTCCGAGGTTGCCAGAGCTCGATCCAAGAAAAACTCAGCAGTGATTCCGAGTAGTTCCCGGCGATCCTCATGGCCCACCGCCTGTCTATCTGCTTCGGCGGCAAGTGACTGTAGAAATCTACTGGAGTCCTGACCGAGAAGGTGCTCTAGAGCGTACCGACGTTCACCAGCTCTCAATCCCAGGTCGAGCTCAGAAGAGAGACGAGCAAGGTCAGCCCTAGCCAGAATAATTCCAGCCCGTACGGGTGTGAGAAGCCCCGAGATGAAGACATCCGCTCCATCAGTCCGCGGATCAGAGAGTGGCAATGACTCACGAAGGTGTAAGGGTAACTGTTTTGGGCAACCTGCCCGGACAAGCTCGACCCGTAAGACTTTATCGAGAAGAAGTGCCCAACTACGATAGGGTCCAGCAGCAATCTCGATAATGCGCTCCAGGTAGGCTGGGACCCAAGGAGCTATGTGCTCCTGCAGAAGAGCGTCCCTCCCCTGAGTAATCATCAGAGCCTCAGCCTCTGAAACACGAGCAAGTTCGCTTGAACTCGTTCCTACGAGATTGATCTGCTCACTCAACGTCGCATACAGACCTAATAGGGCCGCAAGATGGTCCGGCTCGGGCGGCGGATTCCTTCCTAACGCTCTCCAAAATCCGGCCACACGGTTCTGTGCCTCCCCTCCCAACATACCTTCCGGTCCCAGGTGCACCGATGCGTAGGGATAAAGCTGGAAAAGAAAAATGTCGGCGTAGTCCGAAGCACTAGGTGATTCTTCAATCCCTAGAGTTTTCCATAGGTGAATGTGCTCTGAAGCAGGCGCCTCTGCAAAAACTGCTAGGGTGCGAATCAGGTCAACGGAAGCATGACCTAACTCCTGTGAAAGATCAGGGGTAAGAGACAGGTCTAATCCCTGATTCCTCACGTGACCGTCATACTTCAGCAGGCTCAGTTTTTAAAGGAAGACGGTACGCATCACGTTCAGGGCGCACAGGTCGTAGCATCCAGTACGGACGCCTCGTTCCATCGGGAGAATAGCGGTCTGCTGAGCGCGTCATTGCGAGCCACTTCTCGTAGGCCGCTTGAGACTTACCTGTATCTACTGAGACATCGCCAGCTCTATCCCCCTCTTTAGCCGGGCAAATCCGCACAGCTTGATGCCAGCAGTGCATTCCAGAAATTGGGTCGGGATGCACTGCATGAGTAAGATTTTGGTGCACGCCTAGGTCTGTCCACCAAATGCGCATGGTATCAGGATCTGATGAAGCAAACGGCTCACCACCTTTGCGAGGTGTAAGTGACCACTCCGAACCTTCTTGGTTCAGCGCTACCGTACTTATCCCCAGTCGCTGCCCTTTATGCCCTTCCGGTTTCCACCGACCCATATGATGGCTGCACGCGGCAACTCCAGGCCGGATACCTTCAGTGATCCAGGACTTAAGAACAAAGTAACCGAGTTCAGTCTCAACTCTAACGAGATCACCTGTCTTTGAAATCCCCATTCTATCGGCATCTATTGGATGGATCCAAAGCGGGTTTGTATGAGCGATCTCGTCCAGCCATTTCGAGTTCGCACTGCGGGTATGAATCTGGACAGGCACGCGGAATGTGGTGATCAGAGGAACCTGATCATCCTCAAGATTTTCCGGGTGAATATGGCTCTTTATGTATGTGGGTATCGAAAATTCAGGCCAACCCCAGTCATGCAGTGTACGCGACCAAAATTCAAGTTTTCCAGTCGGCGTGGGCCACCCTTTAAGGATCTCCCCATCTACCCTAACTCCAACTCTACGCCGCCCATCCTCATCCTCGTCAATCTTGGTTCCTCCCGGAGCTTTAGGACTGGGAGGTATCGGTGCTCGACTATACACTCGACCCATTTCATCCACCCGCACATCCTCTAGTTCATTATCAGGAACCGACTGCTCATGAACCCTGCCAACTTTATTCGAAATCTCGAATGCTCCATATCGGCGCATATACTCCAGAGGGGTCAAACCCTCTGCTGCTGAAGCCTCAGGAAGACCCGGTACCGAGTTATCAAAGATCCAACTGTAATACTCGTCGATCGTCATTTTTTCACCGGGCACCTTCTTGGATTCGAAGAACTCTCGAATCCCGAGTGATCCATCCGGATCAATTCGCCACGTAAGGTCAATCCAGAATTCGTTCTCTTCCCAAACTTCTCCGGGATTTACCTGACGTGTATCAGTGATTTCCTCATCTAAGCGCTCCCGAGCCGCTCGTAGTACCGGCTGCCGAAAAGCGATCCATTGACCGTTATACTGCTCGTAAGAAGTGAGATCGTGGCGTTCCGAAGCATGTCCCATCGGTAGGATGTAGTCAGCAAAGTATGCGGTCTCATTCCATGTCGGCGTCATTGCAACATGTAGTCCAATCCGGTCCTCATCACTCAACATTTCAATCCAACTGAACCCATCTGGGTTCGTCCATACCGGGTTGTAGACACGAGTAAAGTAAACATCGAGACGAGCATCCTGCTCTTTCATTAGGTGAGGCATGAGGAAGGACATCTCCATAAGCGCCAGTGGATACTCGCGCGGCCAGGTCACCTCATTCCATCTCTTCGGATGTTGGTGCGGCAGACGAGGAGGCTTAGGGGTGAACTTGTTCCAGGAGTTAGGAAATGTCCCCCCCTCAGTAGCTAGGGCTCCTAGTAGTGCATTGAGCAAGGTCAGTGTGCGAGCAACCTGCCACCCACCCAGATTCCCTGAGCCAGCACTCCTCCAATTATGAGTCGCAAAACGAGTACCCGCTGTCGACACTACCTTCGCCACCTCCAGAAGTGTCTCAGCATCGATACCAGACTCTGTTGCTGCATATTCGAAGGTGAATTCAGAGTATATCTCAGAAAGGTGCTCCTCGAAGTTCTCAAAAGAGGCACCGGGCTCGTCATTCACGACCTCCATGTACTCCTGCCAGTTCCACCAACGTCGAACAAAGTCTCGGTCGTATTTGCCTTCATGGATCATCCAGTTTGCAATCGCAAGAAAGATCGCTGGCTCCGAACCTGGATAAGGAGACAACCAGTGGTCAGCGTGGGTAGCCGTGTTGGACAGGCGGGTGTCAAAGACTATGAGTTTCGCGCCGTTTTTCTTACCCTCGATAATCCTCTGAGCATGAGGATTGAAGTAGTGACCCGTCTCTAAGTGACTGCTAACAAGCAGGATGACCTTCGCATTGCTGTAATCAGGGCTGGGCCTGTCCATCCCCATCCACCAATGATACCCGGCTCGTGCACCACTTGAGCATACATTCGTATGCGAGTTATGACCGTCTACGCCCCATGCTGCAAGCATACGTTCAGTGTATCCATCCTCACCGGGACGCCCGACATGGTAAACCACCTCTTCGTGCCGCTCCTCCTGCATTGCGGTTCGGATTCTCCCGGCTATTGCATCGAGTGCCTCATCCCATGAAATCTGCTCCCATTTCCCTTCTCCACGCCGTCCGCTCCGCTTCAATGGATAGAGAATTCGGTCTGGATCCGTAATCTGGTTAAGTGTTGCAGGTCCCTTAGCACAGTTCCTGCCCCTCGAGCCTGGGTGTTCAGGATTCCCTTCGAACTTCCTGACCTGAAGAGTTTCCCTATCAACATATGCGAGTAGCCCACAAGCCGATTCGCAGTTGAAACAGGTGGTCGGTACCAGCATGTACCGCTTCTCTACTTTCTCCGGCCACGACTTCGAGTCCAACTCCACCCAATCATTCCAACGTTCCTTCGGCGGAAACGACGCGAGATGAATCCGGCTAGCACCCGGATAGAACGTTTCGCCTCGACCTTCAACTTCGGCTTTAGCAGCCGAAACTCTTTGATTCAGTTCACTAAAGCGGGCCGAGTCATTCATGCGAGCGGTACGGATTGGCCAGCCTGAACGTAGGCATGCTCATGTAAAAAGAGACCCACTAAACCAGCTAGTGCTCCAATAGTGACACTAGTACTCACCAACAGAAGAGAGGCTGCAGTCAGCGCTATCCCACCCCAATAGAAAGCGGCGTATGCCCCTCTCGTCATATTCCTGGCGGCTAGGGCCGCGTGTGCAGTTGGATGGGGCATGCTTACCTCACCGAGAGCCAGAATGAGATGCACCGCCAAAGAAGCTTGAAGAATCCAGATTGCGCCAACCCCCAGGTCAACAGGATTCAAAAGAATCAGGGCTGCAGAACCAGCTAGTAGAGCTTGGACCAGCAGATGGGGAGGAAGCAGCGGGCTCTGCCAAAGATCGCGCGCTTTAGCCTGTGCAAAGAGATAAGCAGTATAAATCGCAGTCATGGCAGCAAGAGGGCCACCCACCCAGGACAAGCTTTGGGCGATCTCAGGACGCCCTCCTATAACCGCCCCCGAATGCAGTGCAAGTATTCCCCCATAACCGGTGATGATAAAGCCTCCCCTCACAAGCCAACTTCGCCACTGCGGCCTTGTAAGCACCATCCAGAACCGCTCAGGATGATCAAGGTCCCAGACCAATAGTGCACCAGTAAACAGTAGAAAGATCATTGCTACTGCTGGACCCAATAGAGTCCAAACTGGGTTTGTCCACGTGATCATCCCACTCAAGGCGAGTAGAAGCGGTACTAAGTAGGCCCCTGACGATATCGATTTAGTGAATGTGTATAAACTGACACGCCAATCCCACGGTGCACGGTGGGGGATATCGTAGCTTAGTAGGGCAGCGGCCGAACTGTTCGATGGGCCAGAATGGCCAGAAGGCACCTGGTTCTTAACGTTACCCTGCTCACTCCACATAAAAATTCCACCATCTGGTCGGCGTGCAGCCAAGGGGTCAAGTGTGGCTTGGTCGGCACCCTTGTAGTAAAGCTTCGGACGCGTCTCCTTCTCGGGCCTCCGGACTGTGACGGCCTCCCTGTTAATAATTCCGCTCACAGCCGACAATGGGTCATTCATGTCGCCTACGAGAATCGCTTCGGTGGGACAAACAATCACGCAAGCTGGTTCGAGACCAACATCTAGACGGTGAGCGCAGAAGTTGCACTTCTCAGCAGATTTGTCTTCAGGATTAATGAAGATCGCATCGTATGGGCAAGCTGCGATACATGCTTTACACCCTACACAGATCGACTTATCAAAATCCACAATACCATCAGCTCGTCGAAACATCGCCGTTGTCGGACAAGCTTCTACGCAGGGCGCGTCATCGCACTGGTTACACCGTGTGACCTGAAATGAGCGACGCGCCTGTGGGAAAATCCCAGTGTCCACATACTTCACATATGTACGCGTCACCGAAAGAGGAACTTCATTTTCAGATTTACATGCGGTTGTACAAGCATGGCACCCGATACAGCGTGTATGATCGATGACCTTAGCCCAGAGCGGTTCGCGAGTCGCTGAAGGAACCTGAGTTGTCGGCATCCGGCAGATCTCAATGAGGAAAATCGGGGAGCGTGCTAGGCAAGCTACTTAAGGAAAGACCTAAGTTCCACAGGCGACTTCCTAGGCCTTAGTCCTCATTAGCTACTACTGGTTACGCAAGGAGACTCAGGCCATGTAGGTCACATTCAAGAATTTGTGTACCAACTCGGAATTCAAGCCTGATCGGCTACCTCTCCTTCGATCTCCTTGAGGGATCGCTCAACTTGTTCGGTGAGCGCCCTGCTGAAGATTCGACTGTGCCCACGGTACCAAATACCCCAAGACGGTGAGCGAAGATGCTCCTTTAACGTCTCTCGGTACGCCTCCCACATCTGGTCATCAAGTGCGCCGACGCGGTGCTGGTACATGAGATTGCCAAAATGCCGAAATACGGATGTCATATAGGAATCCCAACGAACTTTCTCGTCAGGAGACAAAGCATCAGGATCCCGCTCTGCCCGTTCATAGAAAGAGGCAAATTCGGAGTCGCGGAAGGAGTGTTCTAGAAGCCGGATACTGTTCTGTACCATTGAATTGAACGAAGCTGCCTGTACAGAACGGGTGTTGTGAATGGTTTGACGGGCTAGATATATCAGCGAAACAATGACCGCAATCGCGCCAACGAATTCTCCAATATTGCCCAGTGCTGGGAGTGAGAACATCCTAAAAGCCATTCCCTGAAGGCGTCATATTCCGACCCAGAAGAATCGGACCAGGTAGAAAGCTACCTCAGTTGAGCAGAGAGCCCAGACCCCAATTATGCTCCGATCAACTCATCCATCAAAAAGAGATCGGTTAGCAATGCTCGAAAGTGTATGTTCGCGTTGAGATTATCGATGAGCTGGGAACTAATCCCTTCCTGGCTTGAAACAAGCCGAACTGCCGCGAGCGTAGCAGAAGCATCGCTCTCGAGCACATCAAGCGCGTCTGACCAATTGTCTCGTGGCATCATGGACTCTTCATCCACAAGCGAGTCAACCGCTGAACGCAAACCATCGATAGCTGATTCTGTCTTCTCTAGAAAGCCCCGAAGCTGGCCCCCGGCTTTCGAGCCCTGGTCACTGGTTAACCCCTGGGCGGCATAAGCAAGGAAAAACTCATAGCTCTCCTCAATGGCATCGATACGTGTCTTGACGTCTTCGCGGGAGGAGGGCACGGCAGGCCTCAGTAGTGGGTGTGGTGGTGGCTTAGGATTTCGTTGATCTTCGCTGAAGCGCGGCCTAATCGTCTACGCGTGGAGCACTCACTGTCGAGTCTGCGATTGCTCCACCAGACGGGCTCTCCTGAATACTCCCATCTACAACAGACCATTTATCAGGGTCAAAGTGCGCCAGGTACTGCTCGCGATCGATCCAACCCCGAATCATTCCCCACAGGTAGTAGCGTTTGTCTGGCCTGATCGCAAAGTAGATATGCGCGGCAACCATAATGATGAACGCAACACCTGCGATCCCATGGATGACAAATACC
>CAWVZF010000042.1:0-16477 GCA_963934665.1 uncultured bacterium
CCGTACTTCAGGCAATGAGGGCCTCCTGAGTTTTCGGCAACGTTTCCACCAAGCGTGCACGTGCTCTGAGAGGATGGGTCAGGGGCATAATAGAGACCGTAAGGATTAGTGGCTTCGGTCAAACGAGCATTAATAACGCCGGGTTGAGCAATCGCAATTCTATTTTCTACATCGATCTTCAAGATGCGATTCATACGGGCGGTACCAACTATGACACCTTCAGGTGTAGTCAATGCGCCACCAGATAATCCGGTACCCGCTCCGCGTGGAATTACCTCTATACCATTGCTGTGTAAGAGTCTGACTACAGCAGCAATTTCTTCAGTTGAAGATGGAAGAACCACTGCACGTGGGGGCCTTCGATATGCAGTAAGGCCGTCAGATTCATATACGAGTAGACGGTCGGGGTCTGTGATGACGTGTTCTTGCCCAACAATCTCGGCTAAATCGCTGACAACAGTAAACGGAAGGGGCTCAGTCATGCCCGAGGATACCTTGCCCGTGAGTAGAGATGCAACAGGTTCCTCCTCAACCCCCTCTAAGAGTCTGTACATATTCCCGAAGCGCCTCCAGACTCTGAGATGCCGCTCGCTCCATTCCGGTAGAGAGAGCATCACCGTATACGAAAGCCACCAACTCCTCTGTGGCTATATGTGGGTGTTGTTCCAAGGCCTCTTCAACCTGTTGGATGCGAGCCAGGCGGTGATTTTCAAAACGGTTCAACGCTTCGGTTGGATTTTCTAGCGCCGGCCCGTGGGCAGGATAGATCACTGAAAGACCGAGCATACGTAATCGAGCAATGGAGCGAAGATAGTCAGATACACAGCCCGGATAATCAGCTACCCATGTCGTGTTGCCCTTACCCAACAGGTGGTCACCCGCGAAAAGTGCTTCCTGCGCTTCCCAGTAAAACGATAGGTGTTCAAGGGTATGACCAGGCGTGCTCACCGCACTCAACATTCCATCGTCAGTCATGATCACGTCACCATCTGCAAGTACGTGACTGACACATTCTAAACCCGCTGGACCCCACACCTCAGCACCTATAGCCCTCGAAAGTGAACTCGCTGATCCTGCGTGATCCGAATGACCGTGGGTAAGAACGATCTTCCTGTGATGACTGGGCTCAACCGCTAAAGCCAAGGCTTGGACATGGCTCTCAAGGTCAGGTCCGGGGTCAATAATCGCCACCCGCTCCCGTCCTACGATATAGGTACGAGTCCCATCAAGTGTGAATGGACCTGCATTTCCCGCATTTAGACACTTAGGCCTCAGCCTCAGGGCATCCTCCCGGTCCCCACTATCTCCGCTCTGCAGCCAATTGCTCCGCTAGCTTATCTGCTATGCTGATGACGGCAATCTCATCTTCTTCAGTGAAGGCTGCGGGTTCGTCAGAATCGATATCAATCTGACCAAAGATGTCCGATCCAGCTCGTATCAAAACGACAAGCTCAGATTGTACGTCTGGTGAACACTCTAAGTAATTTTCCTCCGTACTCACGTCCGCGACATTCAAATTCGTACGCTCCTCTATTGCGCGACCGCATACTCCTGTACCTACGGGAATCTTCGCGTGTTCTGTTCCAGAGCCAACATAATTGTGGAGCCAGAGTTCCTGTTCCGCTTCGTTCAAGAGATATGCTCCGACCCAACTATAGCGGTCATCCGCATCCTCAATAGATCGAATGGCACGACGCAAGATCGCGTCAGAGAGGTGCCCATCATCACGCATTTCTTGCAACTCGATCACCAATTGTCCGGCATCTAAAGGCATTACATTACATCCGTTAGAACGTCATGACCGCATTAGTGCGATCGGGTGAGAGGGCCTGGCTTGAACGCGTTGTCTGCCAGCACCCTGCGAACCGACGGTAACAATCATCCCGGCGGTAGGGCACGAAGGGTAGAAGGGGGTCCGGAAAGCGTCAACGGTGCTGAGCCATGCTCTTTACCTCGGTGTGAAGTCTGTCTCCACGCTAAGCCTGTGAACAAAGGCCGCAATGAGCTTCGCAGTATTGAAGAGATCATCGACGCTTACGACTTCATTCGGAGAATGCATATAACGATTAGGTACTGAAATGAGACCCGTGGGAACACCACCTCGTGTCAGGTGAATTCCATCTGCATCCGTACGTGTAGACTTCGGCGAAGCCTGGATCGTATACGGGATCTCTTCCTCTTCTGCCACACTGGCAAGCATCTCAAACACTGAGTTATGCGAGGCTGAGCCACGACTCAATACCGGCCCACCACCCAGTCTATGGTCACCCAACTCCTTCTTCTCCACATCTGGAACATCCGTACTGAAGGTCACATCAACCACAATTGCTACGTCGGGCTCTAGTTGGTAGGCGCTCGCTCTGGCACCGCCCCCGCTTTGCCCAATCTCTTCCTGGGCGGTTGCAACAGCCGTCACTCGTGCAGCTGGCAAATCATCAGATAGCATTCGAATCGCTTCAAGCACAATGAACGCGCCAATCCGGTTATCTATCGCTCGGCTCGCGATCCGATTCCCCGCCAGGTAGATCATACTCTGCGCTAGCACGATAGGGTCTCCTACTCTGATTCCAAGCGAAACCACCTCATCTCTGCTAGAAGCACCCACATCGACCCAAAGCTGCTGAGTTTTGGATGCTTTCTCGCGATCGTCTGGAGTCATGAGATGCACAGCCTTCTTTCCAATCACTCCCGGTACTTCGTCACTCTTTCCTAGTATGGTGACTCGCTGACCAACCAAAACTTGCGGGTCCCATCCGCCAATCTCAGCCACATACAAATACCCTTCTTCATCTATATGGGTGATTTGGAGTCCAATTTCGTCTATATGCCCTGCAAGCATAACGTGGGGGGCACCAGGCGCATTTAGCACAGCAAAAGAATTACCCGTTGCATCCACATCTACTTGTTCTGTAAATGTTGATGCTTCAGTACGCCATACACGTCCAGCACGAAACTCGAATCCTGACGGTCCTGCCGCGTCAAGAAGTTGCTTTAGGAATGAAATGTCTTGGCTCATGGTCACTTAGGTCGGGACGTGGGGTTCGAGAGCCAAAGCTATCCGTGCCTCTCGTGAGTGGCCAAGACCTGGCCGTTTTCCGCCCCGGCTTGCTCGGATACCCAATAGTACATCAGCTTGCCAGCAACTGATCACCGAAGTGGCTACTCGGGGAGGGAAATGTGGATTCGAAGCATAATGGCGGCGCGGCTAACCTTGGTCGACGGGACTTCATGAAGCTTGGAGGGCTAGGAGCGGTTGCTACGGCTGTGGTTGGGTCAACAGCCTGTGAGCCAAGAAACCCCCGAGAAACCAGGAATGGCGAACGTTCCTGGTGGGTGAATGAAACATTTGAGCTCGAAGAGGCCACATTCAGCGGCCTGGCCGACGATATGGCTGCCGGCCGACGAACTTCTGTCGAGATCACTCAGCTTTACCTTGATCGCATAGCCGCCCTAGACCGTGAAGCAGCCAAGCTTCGATCCATCATCGAAACGAACCCTGACGCACTCGCAATTGCCAAGAAGCTGGATGAGGAAAGAGCGAATGGAGATATCCGAAGCCCGCTACATGGCATTCCCATCGTCCTCAAGGACAACATTGATACTGCAGACCTAATGACTACGACTGCGGGATCTTATGCATTGGAAGGTCATGTCGCAGCAAAGGACAGTCATGTCGCAGCAAAACTCAGGGAAGCAGGAGCAATTATTCTCGCGAAAGCCAATTTGTCCGAGTGGGCAAACATTAGGTCATCTCGATCAAGTTCAGGCTGGAGCGGTCGCGGTGGACAGTGCGGAAATGCGTTCGCGGTCGATCGTAACCCATGCGGATCTTCTTCCGGATCCGGTGCATCTGTTTCAGCAAATTTCTGTGCAGGAGCCATTGGAACAGAAACCAACGGTTCGGTCGTATGTCCGTCTTCTGTGAACGGTATCGTTGGTCTAAAACCGACGGTTGGGTTGGTTGGTCGTTCTGGTATTATTCCCATCGCTCACACCCAAGACACAGCAGGTCCAATGACTCGTAGCGTTGCTGACGCCGCTGCAATGCTCACAGCTCTAGTTGGGCCTGACCCTACTGATCCCATGACGATTCCCTCCACGGATTTCGTCGGCACCGACTACACGTCATTTCTCGATCGGGATGGACTTCGCGGTGCACGGATAGGAGTTGAGCGCAGCTACTTCGGCGCACAACCTGATGTGGACCAACTCATGGAGGAAGCGATTCGCTCAATGTCAGCAGCGGGCGCCATAATCGTAGATCCAGCAAATATCCCGACAAGAGGAAGCATGGGGGATCCTTCTTTTCAGGTGCTACTGTATGAATTGAAGACCGACCTCGCTGCTTATTTAGAAATGTCCGGTAGGCCAAATGGCATGGCCACGCTTGCTGACATCATTGCCTTCAATGAATCCAACGCGGAACGGGAGATGCCCTACTTTGCCCAGGAGACCTTTCTCGAAGCAGAAGGAAAAGGTTCGCTGAATTCAAGTGAATACCTTGAATCAAAAGAACTTGCCCGGCGCCTATCACAGGACGAAGGAATCGACGCAGTTATGGAGGAGCATCAACTTGATGCGATCGTTGCGCCGACAACGCGTCCCGCCTGGAAGATCGACCTCGTAAACCGGGATGTGTCCAGCAACGGGAGTTCTGGGCCAGCTGCGATTGCAGGGTACCCAAGTATTACGGTACCCAACGGATATGTGCACGGTTTACCGACCGGAATCCTCTTCTTTGGAAGAGCCTGGAGTGAAGGAACCCTGATTAGGATCGCCTACGCATACGAGCAAGCAACCCGGCACAGGCAACCTGCAAAGCTCCTGCCAACTCTGGATCTAGCGAATCTTTAAATACTTACTGTTCTTCAGGCTCAAATATGATTTCGTTCCTCGAAGTCTGATGTGTTTGTGAGCCTTCCTGTACCCCTGAGTTACCGCCATTAGGTGCCCAAGAATTACTCTTCGTTGAACCGGAGAAGCCTGCTCCGAATCCGTGACCCGGCCTCATGCTCACTACATGAATGGTGCCATCCTTAATTTTCTGTTCAAGTCGAGAGCGTATCCGACGTTGAATCCAATGTCTGGAGAGTGGTAACAGCAGAGAAAACCCTAAAACGTCAGTGAGCACACCCGGTGTTACTAGGAAGGCGCCTCCAATGAGCACAGATAACCCATCGAGTACGGCTTGGCCGGGAATCTGTGCCTGGGCGATCGATTCCCGAAACTGAAAAAAGACTCTCAACCCTTCGAGCCGGGCGAGGATTGCACCCCCCGCACCAGTTAAGAGAATTAAGAGAAGCGTTGGGAGGAGACCTAAAACCCGACCGAGTTCGATAAGAATCATCAACTCTATGATCGGTACGATTATGAAGAGAAAAGCGAGGCGCCCAAGTATACCCATGTACCCTAGTACCCTAATAGCTAGACCCTGGGTTCCGAGCTGCCGACTGCAGCCCTACTATGAACCCAACTAGTTCGGATTCACGAACACCCTTCTATAATCAGACAGTTCACCCGAACATACAATCATGAAAACAGCTCCCGGGATCGGTCAATGATAGGTGGGGTACCCGATCTCACTAACACCTCAAGGTTAGCGTAAGGCAAGCATGGAGCAGAACTACTTTCGTAAAGGATTTGGCCTCAAGAAGGAGATGCAGCCCCTTATTGATGCTGAATACCAATCCGCTTTAGTGGAGCGTATTCGAGCACGTGGTTATACCGATACCTTCGGGGATATCACAGTGCGTCTGGCTCAAGAATTTGGTTTCTGCTACGGCGTTGACCGTGCTATCGATTACGCCTACGAAACCGTACATAAGTTCCCAAACAAGAAGATCTACCTCGTCGGAGAAATCATTCACAATCCGCACGTCAACCAGCGGATGACAGAAATGGGGATCTCCTTCATCTACCCGCAGGACGCAGGCGTCTTTGACTTTTCGTCCGTGACCAAGGAAGACGTTGTGATCCTGCCAGCTTTTGGTGTCACACTCAACGATTTTGAGACACTTCGAGGCATTGGATGCATTTTGGTAGACACTACTTGCGGATCGGTACTCCATGTCTGGAAACGTGTTGAAAACTACGCTCGAGATGGCTTCACGGCAGTTATTCACGGTAAGTACACTCATGAGGAATCGCGCGCGACAGCTTCTCAGGTCAATAAATACCCGGGAGGAAAATACATCATCGTCCGGGATATGGCCGAAGCTGATCTCCTGTGCGACTACATAGCGAAGCGGTCTAAACATCTTGAGACTGAGGATTTCAAAACTCATTTCAAGACCAAGGTCTCTGCCGACTTTGACCCGGAAGTCGACTTAGAGTTCATAGGGGTGGCAAACCAAACAACAATGCTAGCGAGTGAATCGATGGCGATTGGCGCCAAGATTCGTGAGGCCATCCTTGAGGGTTTTGATGAAGAATACACCAGTGCTCACTTCAGGTCTTTTGGAACGATCTGCTCAGCGACACAGGAACGGCAGGATGCCGTTGAGGAAATGATGGAGAAACCACCTGACTTGATGCTTGTGATCGGTGGTTACAATTCCTCAAACACGAACCACCTTGCTCACCTCTGCAGACAGTACACAGATACATTCCACATTCAGGATGCGTCGTGTATTGATGTTGAGACAGGCACGATCAAACACAAGGTCGAACTGGACCCAGAGGCTGAAGAGATCCTGGCTGAGGATTGGCTTCCTCGGGATACCTTTGATTTAGGTATCACCGCTGGTGCATCGACCCCAAACAATAAGATAGGCGAAGCTCTATTAAGGATTTTACAAATTCGCGGGATTACGGTCGAATTGACAGCAGGCTTGCAATCCACTTGAGAAAAAATGGTTTCGCCATTCCTGAGCACAAACTAAGCAACGTTCTGGCTCGATAAGCTGCACGCCCTGAATTTAGTAGTGCCTACTTCTTAGATATGGATCGGCCGGCCCAAGGATGCGAGCGCACTTTCAGCTACCCCTTCTGATAAAGTTGGATGGGGGTGCATCGCCTTTTCTAACTCCTCAACCGTAGACTCTAGATGGCGGCCTACAACAAATTCAGCGATCAACTCAGTAGCATGGGGGCCTACGATGTGTGCACCAAGAATCTCTGAGAACTGCTTGTCGCGAATGACTTTTATGAACCCATCTGAGTGTCCAGATGCGACCGCTCGACCAATCGCGGCCCAGGGGAACTTGCCGACCTCTATGTCATAGCCCATTTCCTTCGCCTGTAATTCTGTGAGCCCCACAGAGGCGACCTCGGGGTGACAGTACGTACAATTCGGCACGTTATCGTAGTCCACCGTCCCATGACCGTGTCCTGTTATATGCTCCACACAAGTGATCCCCTCATGACTAGCCTTGTGCGCCAAAAGTTGATGGCCCGCCACGTCACCGATTGCGTAAAGACCCGGAACATTGGTGGATAGGTGCCGGTCAACTACCACGAACCCCCGTTCGTCCACCTTAGCGCCCACTGAATCAAGACCAAGATCCTCAGAATTTGGAACACGCCCAACGGCGGACAGGACATAGTCAACGTCCAAAGTCTGCTCGCTACCCTTACTGTCTTCAAAGGTTACAGAAACACCATCCTCACTGATCTCAGCCTTCTTGAACTGGGCTCCGGTATGGATCTCCATCCCGCGCTTCTTATACAGGCGTTCCATAAACTTTGAAACCTCTGCATCTTCGAGCGGCAGGATTCTTTCCAGCGCCTCAACCACGATGACCTTGCTCCCGTAGGCGTTATACACATCGGCAAACTCCATGCCGATTGCACCCGCTCCTACGATGAACAGTGATTCCGGCGCTTTCTCCTGCATTAGTGCCCCGGTTGAAGACCAGATCCGGTCTTCATCAATTTTTAAGACCGGTAAATCCCGGGGCCTAGATCCAGTAGCCAAGATGATATTCTTAGCTTCGTAGACAGTCTTTGATCCGTCCTCTGTCTCCAGTTCGATCTTTCCACGACCCTTGAGCCGACCAACACCCTTTAAGTGCGTCACCTTATTTTTCTTAAAGAGGTGGGCAATACCCTTCGCCATCTGAGCGGCTACTTGACGGCTACGGACCTGAGCAGGGCCTAGGTCGAAAGAAATGTCTTTAGCAATAATGCCATGTTCGTGGGCGCCGGCCATCTCGCTGACGAGCAGAGCACTCGAAAGTAGAGCTTTCGTCGGTATACAACCGATGTTGAGGCAAACACCCCCGAGTTCATCTTTCTCTATACACGCTGCTGTCAAACCCAGCTGTGCCGCGCGGATCGCGGCTACATAACCACCCGGCCCGCTACCTACGACAATGAGATCGAAGCGCTCACTTTTCTTATCGGACAAGGTGCCTCTCTGTAAGAAATTAGGGGCGAAAAATACCCCTTACACGAACTCCGATTCCTAGGGGCTACGAAGGTAGATAGAGTGGTAAGAGGGGTAAAGTGAACACCACCGAGAAGCAGTTCAGGTGTTAGGTACACCTGAACCAAAAGAAAGCAGGGTCGGCGCGATCACGCCGACCCCTCCAGCTTTCAACTTACATCACAAGCCCATTAGAACGTGACGCTGCGCCCTTGTTCATACCGCTTAAACCACTCCCTTAGAAATAACTGTGTCCGAAGAAAGTTAGATGGTGTACTCGACGTACCATGCCATTCATTATTGAATCGGATCATGGCGGACTCTACACCCATTACCTTCAGCGCAGCATAGTACTCTTCAGTCTGTGGCATCGGGGTGCGGAGATCACTCACCCCGGTCATTAGCATCGTCGGAGTTGTAACGTTACCTACGTACATAAGTGGTGAACGGCGCAGATGCTCGCTCGGATCGTCCCAGGGGAATTTCTCGAAATTCCGGTACCAGCCTATGCCGTCAGTTGTCCCGACAAATGAGAGCCAATTCGTTACCGGACAATTAGCTGAAGCTGCCGCAAAACGGTCCGTATGTCCTACGACCCAAGAAGTAAGAACCCCGCCGCCGGAACAGCCATAGACGAACATATTCTGTTCATCCACATACCCTCTCGAAATCACTAAATCAACACCATTCATTAGGTCATCGAAGTCTTTACCTGGATATGCATTCTTGATCGCATTACCAAATGGACTGCCATACCCAGAACTACCGCGCGGGTTGGTATAAAGGATCACATAACCATTCGCAGCGTGTTCCTGCCATGCAAAGTTGAATCCTACGTTGTACATCCCGTGAGGCCCGCCATGAATGCTGAGCATTAAGGGATATTTTTCACCGGGATCGAAGTCCGGGGGCTTGATTATCCACCCCTGTATCTGGAACCCGTCAAGTGATTCGTACCAGATTTCTTCGACATCACCCAGCGTAACACCTGCCATAATGTCATCATTTACGTTCGTTAGTTGTCGGAAGCTTATGGGTCCATCGAGATCAAATGAAACAATGTCAGCTGGTACTTGAGGGCCTGAGAGCGTAGCTACGGCAAAACCTTGGTCAGTGAATGAGCTAAGTCCGAGCATATGAGCGCCGCTAGTGACTTCACTGACGACTCCCTGAACGGATATAAAGTGCACGTTGCGGGCACCTTGATAGCTAATGGTGACATATACCCCGCTCCCATCATGCGCCCACTCCATGCTGTTGATATTACGATCGAAGTCACCAGAAATGAGCCGCGATCCAGAGCCGTCCAGATTCATCACATAGACACCAGAATTCCGGTAAGTATCCGTGTTGAAATCGCTGCCGCGATATGCGATCAGGTCACCACGGGGTGATGGGAGGGGACCAGTGTCTTGCCCGCGACGGGTTGTGAGCTGACGGATCTCTTCCGTGGCAACATTGACTGCGTAAATCTCTGATTCCCGCCACGAGAGTTCTGAATCTTCCGTACGCAGTGAGGAAAAGAGGAGTTCACTGCCATCTGCCGTCCAACGCCCGGTCGAGTGATTCCAATCACCGTTAGTTAGCTGACGGGGAGTCCCTCCTTCAGCGGGTACAACGAAAACATGTTGCCAACCCTCATCGATGAAGCCTTGTCGGTCCTGACGGTAATCTGCTCTTGTCACTACCTTCGGACCTTCCGTCCAAGTAGCACCGTCGGGTCGACCCGGAGGATTTACACTCCAGGCAGGTTCACCATCAACATTCATTGAGAAGGAAATCGACTGTCCATCAGGCGACCAAGTAATCCCACCTGGACCCTTTTCTAGACGGGTAATCTGGGTCGTTGCACCCTCATCATCCATCCACCGTACAAAGATCTGTGATCCTTCGGGCTCACCACTGGCGGTATAGGAAATCCGTGTTCCATCAGGTGACCAAAGCGGCCCAGAACCATCAACAAGAAAATGGTTCTTACTCCCATCAGCATTCATAATCCATATCGACGATTCTCGGCGGTCGTTCATCTTATCGACCCATCCACGAGTGTAGACGATACGCGCGCCATCAGGTGAGATCTGTGGATTCGAGACACTCTCGAGATCGAGATACATCTCAAGTGTAAGCGTCTTAGTGTCCGCTGCTGTCTGGCTGCTAGCCAAAGACGGCAGAGTTGCTGCTATCAACACCAAGAACCAAGGTACCTGAGAACGGAAAGTGGGAGCAGACATCTTAGCCCCTCTTGCTGTGAGTTGAGTTATCCGATGAGGTCGATATTCAACCTACGGTATAAAGGTCCTGAATCGCGAGGGGGAGAGACTCAGCCCTAGCGTTCCCAGACTATTCGGCCACCCACTATTGTAATGTCGATTAACATCGTTTCGAGGCACGGATCTGCACAGGTGAGATAGTCCTCTGCTGTGACAGCAAAATCTGCAAGCTTACCTACAGACAATGTGCCCCTGTGATCTTCCGAGAATGTGAGATAGGCATAACCCTCAGTAGCTGACCGGAGAGCTTCGTCACGCGAAATCCTTTGGTCCGCACCTACCACCCCACTACTAATCGTTTCTCTCGTGGTAAAATGGTGTAGAACCCACCAGGGGTCATAAGGGACAACAGGAGAGTCTGTTCCGAGAGAAAGCGGTATTCCATTGTCGAGATATGCTCGCACAGGAGTCGTCCAAGCAGCCCGCTCTTCACCCCAGTATTCGATCAAGCTAGGCGCAGCTAGATACAGATGATTCTGTGCCGATACAGTTAAGCCCAGGTCCTTCATTCGGGGGAACTGATCGCTACGAGGTATGAATCCGTGCTCTATTACCCAACGGGACGAAGCTATTGAAGACTCTGCATTTGCAGCCTCGTAGGCATCGAGCACTAAATCGATGGCTGCGTCGCCTACTGCATGTGTTGCAACACGCCAACCAGCTGCATGTAGTACCTGCACGGTCTCTAGAAAGTCTTCACGTGGCAGTGTTTGGAGTCCATAAAATGTGCCACTTTCTCCCCAGGGCTCCTCATACGGCTCCCTCATTAGCCCACCTTCAAACCCACCATCTACACCAAGTTTTACTCCACCCACTCGCAACCAGAGATCATCGTTTTCTGGTTGGACCCACTCTCTCATCACTTCGTTCAATGCCTCTGGTGACCCAGACCTTGGACCGCGGTATAGGAAGTCGACTCGAATGTTGAGTCGACCCTCCTCTCGGAGGGCTAAGAGCATGTCGTACATCTCCGGAGAGGCTCCTGGATAACGGATTGAAGTAATCCCGCGACTGTTGAGAGTCCTGTGACTCTCTGCGAGATCATCTTGGATTTCAGTAGGACTTCGATCGGCCACTAGGGGGAGTTGAACCAACCCCTTCGCACGATCCACTAGCTCACCGTTGAGCCTACCATCCAGGTATCTGCCAATCCGACCACCCGCGACGGGCTGCGTCGATTCATCGATATCCCAATACGCTAGGGCGGCACTGTTGAGCACGTACTCATGTCCTCCCCGGACGACAACGATTGGGTGCCCCTGAGTCGCTTGGTCAAGGTCATCACGGTATGGCAACCGTTGCTCGTCAAGCTGTCCTTCATGCCAATCACTATTTGTGATGATCACATCACCCGGAGGTGTTTCTTCCGCACGAGTAGAGATTGCACTCAAGACTTCTTCTAAAGAACGAGCCCCAGCAAGATCAACTCCGTCCCCTCCTCCAATCCCATGGAAGTGGTTATCAGTGAGACCAGGAATGACCGTGCGACCAGCAAGCTCTATGACATACGTCTGTGGACCCTGATGTTCTCGTATATCAGCATTCGATCCAACTGCAACGATGCGCTCATCGCGAACTGCCAGGGCCTCGACTACGCCCTCGTTCGAGAGGGTAATGATCTGACCATCAACCAAAATAAGGTCAGCGGGATCTGGGGTTGTTGAATTACAGGCACTGACGGCACCAGAGAGCCACATCACAGCTACTAGGGGTTTGATTCGTTTGGACACCGAAGGCCTCCTGCGTAAAAACGACATGACGGGCTGCTGGACTTCACGCCTAACCCACCCAGGCTAGAGCAGAATAGCTGTCGGCTCCTCAAGCATAGATTTCAGCGTGGCCAGGAAGCGTGCACCCTGAGCACCATCAATCACGCGGTGGTCACAGCTCATCGTGATCCGCATACGCGGGCACACCTTAACTTCACCGTTAACAACCACCGGACTCTCTTCAATCCCACCCACTGCAAGAATGCCTGCCTCAGGTGGATTGATGATGGCAGTGAACTCTTGTATACCAAACATCCCAAGATTAGACACTGAAAATGTCGAGCCAGTGTATTCATCAGGCATAAGCTTCTTTGTCCGTGCTCTACCCGCTAATTCACGCACCTCAGAGGCTATTTGCATAATTCCCTTAGCGTGCGCATTCCTGATAACTGGCGTAATCAAGCCTTCGTCAATTGCGACTGCAACACCTAGGTGAACTGCATTGAAGCGACGCACAAAGTTATCATGCCACTGTGCATTACAATTGGGATGTTGCCGCAATGCTGCTGCTACTGCCTTCAAGACAATGTCATTCACTGAAATGCGATAGCCATCCTCTTCGAGCATGTTGTTCATGCTCTTTCGAGCCCCGATCACACGATTCATATCTACTTCTACGGTAAGGTAGAAAGTCGGCACGGGACCGATGGAGGTAACAAGCCTCTTCGCAATTGATTTCCGCATCTGCGAGGTTGGTACATCTTCGTATTCGTTCTCTTCAGATGTCCGAGTCGTTGCTGCCACGGTTGAAACAGCTGCCTTCGCTCCCTCAAGGTCTCGTTTAACAACTCGTCCTCCTGGACCGGACCCCTTAATCGTCAAGAGATCCACCCCCATCTCGGTCGCTAATCTACGAGCAAGTGGAGACGCCTTAACGCTACCAGTACTTTGAGTGCCGGCGTTGACTTCTGAAGTGGTTGCTTCGTCAGGCTCCTCAGAGACCACAGGTTCTGCCTCGGCAGAAGGCTCTTCTGATAAAGCTTCCTGGGTTCCATTACCGTCCGAATTTCCTTCAATGGCGGATATATCTTCATCAGCAGCAGCGATTACAGCGATTACAGCCCCAACGACCGATACACCCCCTGCATCCAGGAAGATCTTCCGGAGAATTCCGTCCCCTCGTGCGACTAACTCCATCGTGGCTTTATCTGTCTCGATTTCAGCCAGGATATCACCGCTAGAAATCTCATCACCTTCGGATTTGAGCCATTGAACAAGCTGGCCCTCTTCCATAGTAGGGGAGAGTGCCTCCATGTGAACCTTGGTCACCATATCCTTTTTACCTCCGGAGCGTCCTAGAAAGGGCGCAATTCCTCTTCCGAGTGCACCTACACCCTCTCGCCGGGCTAGATATCAGTGAAATAGGAATAATCATCAGTGTCACCGGTAAAGCACCTTCTTACATGACTCAACCACTCGCTTGACACTTGGCTTGGCCAAGGCCTCGAGGTTCTTGGCATAAGGCATAGGCACATCAGCTTGGGTTACTCTAAGCACCGGAGCATCTAAGTGATCAAAGGCTTCTTCCTGAATGATCGAGACGACCTGGGCTCCTGTGCCCGCATAAGGCCAGCTTTCCTCTAAATATACAACGCGATTCGTCTTCTGGACCGTTTCAAGGATCGCATCTACGTCGAGAGGTCGAACCGAGCGGAGGTCGAGCACCTCTGCCTCAATCCCCTCACTCTCAAGCTTACCTGAGGCCTGAAGGGCTACGTGTACCATTTTACCGTGGGTGATGATTGAGACATCAGAGCCCACGCGTTTGAGATCGGCTACACCGAGGGGTATGACGAAGTCATCTTCTTCTGGTACCTCTCCCTTGAAATTGTAGAGTAGTTCACCCTCCATAAACGCTACGGGATCATCATCGCGTATCGATGCCTTAAGCAGGCCCTTCGCGTCCGCAGGTGTCGCCGGGGTCACAACCTTGCATCCCGGAGCATGTGAAAAATACGTCTCACACGCCTGAGAGTGCTGCGCTCCAAGCTGTAGCGCCGGACCGTTCGGACCTCGAAACGTAATTGGAACCTTAAATTGCCCTCCTGACATATAGCACAGCTTCGACGCGTTGTTAATGATTTGATCGAGCGCTAAGTAAGCAAAGTTAAACGTCATGAATTCAATGACCGGTCGTAGCCCTGCCATTGCCGCACCAACACCAAGCCCGGCAAAGCCCAGCTCACTTATTGGGGCATCCACAATGCGCTGGCCACCAAAAACATCTAAAAGGCCCTTGGAGACCTTATAGGCCCCATCATACTCAGCGACTTCCTCACCCATCAGAAAAACGTCAGGATCTCGATCCATTTCCTCGCGGAGTGCTTCATTTAGCGCATCGCGATATGTCATGGTAGCCATTAAGAAGACCCTCCTGCCCGCAAGGTGTCAGTGGCTGGTAGGGCAATCATGTTCTTTGCCCATCGAAAAAGAGACGGCCGTGAGCGTTGGTCTCAGCCCAAACGTCCTCATAAAGTGCCTCGGGCTCAGGCATGGGCGACTCGTCAGCAAAATCGGCAGCTTCTGCTGCGATTGTCTTTGCGGTGGCATCCATCTCCTTAAGAGCATCCTGATCAAGGACACCTTCAGTAAACAGCTGGTCCCGTAGCATCGCTATTGGATCACCCTCCTCCTTGTGGCGCTCCACCTCCTCGGTCGACCTATAGGTACCGGAAACGGGATCTGACATGGAATGTCCACGGAACCGGTATGTGCGCAGTTCTACCAAGCGTGGACCGCCACCTGAGCGGACCTCCTCGGTAAGATTACGGAAATGCTCGAATGTGGAGAGTACGTCCTGACCATTCACAGAACTGGCGGGAATATCGAAGGGCAAAGACCTTGTCGAAATCTCGGTCTTGGAGACCCGATCAAAGGCTGTGCCCATACCATATTCATTATTTTCGACCACATAAATCACGGGAAGCTCCCATACAGCAGCCATGTTGAGAGACTCGTGAAAGCCCCCCTGGTTTACAGTTGCATCCCCCATAAAACATACGCAAACCAAGTTTTCCCCACTGTATTTGATCTTCCAACCGATACCAGTGGCAATAGGAACTTGTCCTCCAACAATGCCGTGGCCTCCGAGAAAGCGTGCATCTTTGCCGAAAATGTGCATAGATCCACCCTTCCCACTAGAAATTCCTCCAGCACGACCATAAAGCTCGGCCATAACTGCCTTAGGGCTAATCCCCTTCGCAATAGCCTGTGTATGGGATCGGTAAGCACTGATAACATAGTCTTCTGGTTGAAGCACTTTGATCACGCCGGCAGCTCCGGCTTCCTGACCGATGTGGAGATGGCAGAAGCCGCCGATTTTACCAATCGCATAACTTTCTTCAGCTTTTTCCTCAAACCGCCTGTATAGAAGCATCTCCTGCATAAGTTCTAGTGCGAGCTTCGCAGTCACTCCATGACGTGCAAGCAGACCCTTCATCTTCGTCCCACTTTTCGTGTTAGTCTTGACCTTAGCCATCTCGCGCCCCTCGGATTGGTCGGCCTGGCCGGCCGACCTCAAGCTGAACGAATTCAAAGCTAACTTCAGCCGGTGCGGGCACATCGCCTTCAATGATCTCCTGAATTACTCCCGGGGTCCCAGCTTCCACCTCTCGTGCCTGCTCCTTTGCATGGTAGCTTGAGCGCACTAACGGACCAGACTCAACATGCTTAAAGCCATATTCTGCTTCTCCAATACGCTTGAGTTCTGCAAACTCGTCCGGACTTACCCAGCGAGCGACTGGGATATGCATAGAGGATGGTCTCAAATATTGACCTAGCGTAAGGATATCCACCGCTGCCGCCCTAAGGTCAGCCATCGCCTCCGTAACCTCGGTGAATTCCTCACCCATCCCCAAGATTATCCCTGTCTTAGTCAGTATCTGTGGATCGATCCGTTTGGCAGCTCCGAGATAAGAGATCGAGCGCCAATAGCGACCACCTGGGCGTACATCTGGGTGGAGTCGTTCCACTGTTTCGAGATTGTGCCCGATGATCGCGGGACCAGCTTCAACAACTACTCGAAGTGCTTCCTCATCGCCCTTGAAGTCCGGAATGAGGACCTCCACTGAGCA
>CAWVZF010000043.1:0-15870 GCA_963934665.1 uncultured bacterium
CTGCCAAGGTTCTTGGAATGTCTGGTGATCGAGGGGTTTTGAGCGCGGGCTCCTGTGCAGATGTGGTGCTCTGGGATATTGACCACCCATCCGAACTTTCATACTGGATTGGGTCGAGCCCTTGTGATGCGGTAGTTCAGGCAGGTGCTCTGAGATCTGCTTAGCGCTCTTCAGTTTCCGGGGCGTCGCGCTCGCCGGGTTGTAGAAGAGGATCGGGGTGCCTGGCGGGGCGGCCTCGGACTCATCTTTGGAGATGTCCTCGGCGCCGCCTGAGCTCTTGGTTTTCGGGATAGGGAAGGCGTGGCCTTAGTCCTGGGTGTAGGATTGGTCGCTGGTTTGATCGCTGGAGTTCGAGGATAACCTTTGGGCCGACTTTGCGCTTTCGGAGAAGGCCTTCTACCGAGTGAAGGATTGTTGGAGCCTATGGTTCCGCGTGCAGGGCTGCGGTCAAAGTTAGGATAAGGAGACCGGTTGCGGCTCTTAGGCTTCAACCTTGGTTTGGTTTTTGTCCCTGGAACTGCAGCTCCGCGAATACGGTCTGATGGTCGAGGAGCCTTGGTAGTTTTTCCTTTTGGCGTTGGACTTGTCTTTCTCGGATCTAGGGAAGGGTTGGCTGAAGGGGGGCGTACAAAGTCAGATGGCGGAGAACGAGATCCCCTGGACCTGGGTTTTGCTTTTGGTTCTTCAGGATCTCCAGAATCCAAAAGAGGAATCGCCGGCCACTTACTCGGAGGATTAGAGCTCCGTGGAACGGCAGAGCGACCGGTGGCACCCCTGGCCCTACCTTCGCCGTACCCCTCAGGTGAGCCTATTCGTGCGGATGGACGACGTGTAGCTGTTCGACTAGGGGCTTCAGGTTCAGCAATTGCGGGTACACCCGGGTAGGGGACAGGGAAGTGTCCTCCGAATCCCGGCTCATCCCAGTATCCGTCCCAGAATGGTGCCCATGGATCTTGTGTCCAATGGGGTCCCCATGGGGGCAGGAACGGGTCCCTCCAATATGTGAATGCGTGGCGTGGAGGTCGTGGATGGAAGGATCTCCATACTAAGAAACTATTCCAGGGATGATATGTTGACCGGTACGTCAGGCCGGTGAGAAAATCACAACCCCACAGCCAGTCATTGAAAAGACCCAAAAAAGGATCCCATGAGTAATTCCAGCAGGGGGAATATATCGGTCGGAAATACCGAGGTGGGTGGCCGCCCCTGGAGTTGGAATAGATGCCGTACCCAAATTCAGCGGAGGGTGTGCGGAAGGCCGAACTCACTCGGACATAGCCAAGGGGAGCTTGCGGGAATACTTGCAGCGACAACCCTCTGAAGACTGAATTGCTCACCATCGGAGTGTTGACGCCAGTAAATAGCGATCCACCCTGGGCTTCTGCCGTGACCACAGGTAGCCCGATCAAGAAGACCAAAATAGCGCTGGTCCGAGCTTTAGCAGGCACCCTTATCCTCCCTCAAAGGTTGATACTGCAACTGTAAACTGCACGAGCTATACCAAGTAACCAAGAATCCATATAAAGCGTTATAGCACAATGTGTTATGGGCCTCCTTAGGTGTATAGGGCTACCGGAGTTTATGTCCGATATATTAGACATCTGAGGTGCCGAGAGGACACCTCTTCTCAGGATGTATGGGGTCCGCAGAGAGCTTGAATGATCTTTAGTTCAGAGTACGGAATGCAGACATGGGTCTGCACGTAACACTTGATTGCAGGCATTATTCGTAAAAGATTTATTTTGTCCGACCGATGCGGTATGCGTCGGTACCAGTGTGGCCCCCTGGCCACCTGAAGAGGACCGGTCCACAACTCCTGATTAATTCGGGGTTTCTACCGAAGGCGTTTGTGAGGCGAATTGCTCTCAAGAGGCGCCAGGTAAAGTACAATATGGATTCAGACGTGTCAGATTCACCAGAAATTCAACCGACATTAGACGGCTTCACTGAGGCAGAGACTCAGTCAGAAGCCCCTGAGGCCCCAGCTCAGCCACTGGCTAAGGGTGAAGGTGCTGCTGAGCCAGAGACTCAGGCTAAACCAGAGACTCAGTCAGAAGTCCCAGAGGCTCCAGCACAGTCACCGGCCAAGAGTGAAGGTGCTGCTGAGCCAGAGACTCAGGCTAAACCAGAGACTCAATCAGAAGCCTCTGAGGCTAGACAGAGACCACAAAGGCGACAGGGCAATAGTGGGCAAGGAAAGCCTCGTCGTCGTCGTCGTCGTGGGCGAAGGCGTCGAAAGCCTCGCGGACAAAGTCAGCACCATTACAGTGAAGAAGAACTCAAGGCCCAACTTCCGGACGATCCCGAACAACTCGAAGCAGAATCACGCCCTCTAGGAATCCTTGAAGTATTGGGTAGTGGGTCAGGTTTCGTGCGCCGGAGGGAATCTGGATACACTCCGGGTAATGATGATATTTACGTAGGATCCAGAATTATCCAACGATTCGGTCTGCGTACTGGTGATGAATTGGTTGGAATCGTGGGTCGGAGTGCTCGGCCTGGGAAGAGTCCTCCGCTAGCGCACCTCGCTCGGGTTAATGACCACCCCGCTGAAGAAGCGGCGCGGCGACCGGACTTTCAGCAGTTAAGCGCAGTGCATCCTGATGACCAACTTGTTCTAGAGTGCGGGAGAGAGTTTCTCGGACAACCAGAGTATACAAATCGCGTCATTGATCTGATTTGTCCGATGGGTAAGGGTCAGCGTGCGATGATCGTTGCTCCAGCCAAGGCTGGGAAAACGATGGTGCTTCAGGCAGTAGCTGAGGGCATTGTAAAGAACAACCCAGAATGTCATCTCCTTATTCTTTTGGTAGACGAGAGACCTGAGGAAGTCACGGAGATGGAACAGTGCGGATTTGGTGAGGTTATCGCCTCAACTTTTGATCGCCCCGCCGAACGACACTGCCAAGTCGCTGAGATAACCCTCGAGCGAGCACGGCGACGTGTAGAGCAGGGGGAGGATGTCGTGATCATACTAGACTCGATTACTCGTATGGCGCGTGCTTATAACTCGGTCAAATCAGGGAGTGGCCGAACACTCTCTGGTGGTCTTGATTCGAATTCGCTAGAGAAGCCGAAGCGTTTCCTGGGGAGTGCACGAAAGATCGCTCCAACTCAAGGTGGTGGCTCTCTTACGATCATTGCTACTGCATTGGTTGACACTGGTTCTCGGATGGACCAAGTCATCTTCGAAGAGTTCAAGGGCACCGGAAATAGTGAACTGGTGCTATCTCGAGAGTTAGCGGATCGGAGAATCTATCCTGCGATCGATATCCCAGCTTCAGCTACACGGAAAGAGGAACTGCTTCTGGATGCTGATGCGCTCTGGTTATCGCATGCCATGAGACGGCAGCTATCTGGATCTAGCTCGGCAGATGGAATGCAGGAGTTGCTCGGAGCGATGAGAAAGACCTCAAGTAATCGGGACCTCATTGATTGGGCTCGGAATCAGTAGAATCGTTAGACACTTGCAAGAGCTGAAATAATCGATCCAAGCTCTTCTCTAACTCTGCGCTTTGGACTCGATCCATAGAGAGGGCCCAGTAACCCATTAAAGGGTTTGCGCCGAGGTCACCAGATTCTCGCCATAGAATCCTAGTATCCCCCTGTTCGAGACTCAGTTCGAGCACTCCATCGATATGCATTGCTCCACCCTGCATTTCCACTTGATATCGAACTATTTCTGCTTGTTGTACTTCTACGATTGTGAACGCCCCGGTTCCCAGTTCTGGATCATCCCAAATAAAGCCCGATCCCGCTCCGCTTGATGGTCCAATCATTTGCACCCCGCTATCCGGCCAGATCGTCCATTGACTCCAGTCTGAAGGTGAGTCCAGGTGTAGAAACGCGTCTTCGGGAGATGCTGGTAAGCGTGCTGATGCTTCCGCAGTCCAGGTACCGGGTAGAAGTATTCCGATAAATAGAAATGAGATCAGGATAACCGCACCACTTCCTAGGATTGTTACTCCGGGACCAAAAGGACTTCTCATTCGCTATTGGCCGGGCTGAACTCAAGATGGGGGAACTCCAGTGAGGCCATATGGTGGCATCCATCACAAGCAATAGGGTGCGGGGTTCTCAGAGGTCCAGATTTCACGGATAGCATGGCTTTGCACTTAGGACAGCTACCCTGAACGGAGTAGAGCGTAAATCGTTCCAACCAGCGTCTGCGTGCTAGGATGACTCCCCCTGTAAGAGCACCGATTGTCCATACGCCGTGGGGGGGAATGAAAACGGCAAAGCTCGCGATAATTGAGAACAGAACAAAAATTCTTACAGCACCTCTCACTCGCCACACCCTCGTCCTAGGCAGGATAGAAGCCACAGATTCAGTGGGAGTGAATCCGAACAGCTTGATCAGACTCTCTACTTCTTTCGGCTTAGTTCCTTTTGGATGAACCTTGGGCTGAGGCAAGAGAGGTCAGGAATCAGGTGTCAGCTGTACTCATTCGACGCGAATTCACGGAGGCGTTCACCCGCGGCTTCAAGTGTTTTGATCGTCTTGCAGAACGCGAACCGTACAACTGAATGTCCCCGTTCCGGGACACTGAAGAAGCTGGAACCTGGTACGGGAGCTACGCCTCCCTCCTTAGTTAGTCTTTTAGAGAATGTCGTATCGTCCTCCGATGAAAGAGCACTGAAGTCTGCGAGTACATAATACGCGCCTTCTGGTGTACTAAACTTGAACCTGGAATCCTTGAGTGCCGAGAGGAAGACGTCTCGTCGCTCCCGATAATCGATTGTCAGTCCCTCGTAGTAACTTGGTCCCAGTTCACGGATACCGACGGCGCATGCTTCTTGCAAAGGTGCTGGTGCACCTACCGTCAAAAAATCGTGAACCTTGCGGATGGCGTCAGTCAAATCAGGTGGAGCGATGATTGTACCTATGCGCCATCCGGTCACGCTAAAGGTCTTTGAGAGGCCGCTTATGATTATGGTCCGATCTCGCATTCCATCGAAGGTGGCCAGAACGTGATGCTCGCCTTCGTAATAAATGTGTTCGTAGATCTCATCCGTGATCGCCAAGATGTCGTACTGAAGACAAAGGTCAGCAATCGTTTGCAGTTCTTCGCGGTCGAAGACCCTGCCCGTCGGATTATTAGGGGTGTTGACCACGATTGCCCGAGTTCGATTGGTAATCAGCGCCTCTAAATGATCCTTCTCGAGGCGGTATGCTGGAGCCTCTAACGTGAGAAAAACTGGTGTCGCGTCTGAGAGAACTGCATCGGGTCCATAATTTTCATAGAAGGGCTCTAAGACAATCACCTCATCGCCGGGTTCGACGATAGAAAGCATCACAGCTGCCATGGCTTCAGTGGCACCACATGTGACTGTGATTTCTTGCTCTGTATCAACCTCCATGCCATAGCGTTCGGCGTACTTCTCTGCGAGCGCTTGCCGAAGATTTACCGTTCCCCAGGTGATCGCATACTGATTGATATCAGCACGGATGGCAGCACATGCGGCTTCCTTAAGGAGCTCTGGTGCAGAGAAATCGGGGAAGCCTTGAGCGAGATTGATAGCATCATGCTCCTGTGCTACTCGTGTCATCTCACGGATGACAGACTCGGTAAACAGATGAGTTCGACGGGCTGTTCGCGTTTGAGAATTAGCCATCTTAGCTCTGGGGAAGTAGGGAGGTGTTGATCAAGGGTTTCTAGTGCCAAAGGTCAAAACAAAACCGTTACCCTAAGTCATACTTCGAGTAGCGAGTAAGATCATATAGTAGGACTGCCTTAGATCCGGAAGAGGTAGCTGAGCTTAAGGAAGAGTCCTTCTTCAACCGGGTTCATCGTTGAAACTCGGTAGCTTCTCTCGCCTTCCATGAGTCGACTGAAGCCGATATAGAAGATGGTCCCCGGGGAAGGTTCGTACTGTAGTAAGAATTGTCCCTGAAACTCCCCGGTTGAGCGATGCCCTTGAGTTTGGCCAAAGATTGCCAGTTGGCGACCAGTGGTCGGGTCCTTAAGTGCTTCACGTTCATCGAGGTCATATTGCAGGATCATCCGTGCCATTAAAGCCCTGCTGAAGAGGTATTGGGCTTTAATATTTGTTATATGCACAGTCGAATAGATTTCGTTTAGAACAACAGCTTGGCTCTTACTCGGGCTTCTAGAAATCCTTGAGAATGTATGGTTCAATGAGAGTTCGAGGCGATCTGTAGGGCTCCACTGAATTTCAGGTCGAGCTTGTAGCTCAAATCCGCGGGAAGCCTCTGCAAAGATGGCTGTTTCTCGGGCCATGTACATTCCGTTAAGGCTAAATTCATTGGTGATTCTCATCCTTGGAAAAACCATGAACGCTTTCAGGTTCTTTAGTGCTCCCGGTGCCAGGAAAGGGCTTTGGGACCCATCTTCGTCAAGGGTCGCGTAGTTGGCATACCGTTCAGGTTGGAAACGGAAATATCCGTTCCTGATCATGAAAGTGAGAGTCCGTCCACCCCGGAATGTGAAACTTGGCATGATCTGCACCTCATGCTCAAATAAGCCAGATCCACTCCAAAACTCGTTGTGGTCAAAGAAATTTTGCGTCTGAGCAGTGATCGAGGTTTGCTCGAGGATGGCCCCAGGGCGACCGAATCGATTCACGGTCATTCTGGCATCAAGCTGAGTGTCACCCGCCCGTGTAATGAATCCACTTCGTGCCCTGAAATCAGGGTGAATATCTGTAAAGGTCACATTCCAAGTGAATTCTCGACCTGAACGATCAATAGAGGCCATGATAAGTGGACTAAATTCGGTTGATTGAGAGTCCATACCCGAACGGTCTACACTGCCAGCCACCTGGGAAGTTAAGGCGTAGCGACCACCCAACAGGAGGCGCATATCACCCGAAATCACGCGATTGAATGCTCCTGAGCCGTCTGTCATGTCCCGGCCGGTATAGAGCACGCCGATTGTCGATCCGGTACCGATATCCCCGCGTGCGCGGAGCATATTGAAACGTGCTCTGCCACTGCCCTTCATAATGGAGCTAGGACTGTCATCCAGTGCTCCGATATAACCGATATTAAAGTTGCCGAGTTTCCCAGTGAGCTTTAAGCCACCGACTGGGTCAACGATTTGTCTAGTGTACACAAGCCGTTGAGGTGTATTGAAAATTTCCGTGCCGTTAAGGAAAAAAGGTCTCTTTTCAGGGAAAAAGAGTGCAAACCGCTCATTGACTGTGATTTGGCTAACGTCAGCTTCAATTTGTGAGAAATCGGGATTGTAGGTGCCATCCAGCACCATATTCTGTGTGACACCTATTCGGGTATTGAAACCGAATTCACCGTCTGGGTCACTCTTGAGGAAAGTTCCAGTGGTATTTGTACCAGTCCGAACTCCTGTCGCGACTGGGTTTAGTTCGATCAAACGACGTGGCTGAATCTCTTGGAGGCCGACGAGGCGGCCGCTCTGTCCGAGAGAACTCGATATATCCTTTGTAAGAGGCGCCCATGATTGGCGGAATCGGGTGCGCTTGACCTCTCTGGTTACCTGGATGCCCCAAGCCTGTTCTGGGATTTCACGGAAGCGCAGGGATACGTATGGAATTCGAATTTCTCCAGTCCAGCCCTCACTATCGACGATCCCTTCAGAATCCCAGATGAAATCCGGATTGAAGTCCACCTGAAACACCCGCCCGCCAAAGCTTCCACCGCCACCACCGCTTCCGCCTCCGTGTCCCCCTCCACCACTTCGTCCACCGAATCCGCTAGGGCCACCCTCTACGATGAGGCCATCGGACTGCAAGCCAAGTGGGTTGATTGCGAACGCGTATGCTTGCCTCCGGTCATCAAAGGTATCCAGGATAATCCGGACCCAATCGTCATTGTAGGTTACGCGGTCACGTTCACCGAAACGTGCCAAGATCTCGTCAGGGTCACTATCGTATGCGCGGATACCGAAGTAGATCGCTTCATCAGTGTAGAATACCCGGATCTCTGTGGGCTCAGAGGGCTCAACCCCTTCGACGGGAACGTATTGAGTAAAGCCCCCAAGAATCGCAGCCGTAGTCCATGCCTGTTCATCCAAAAGACCGTCGACGTTGATTCCTGGATCAACTAGCTTCGGCGGGCTCACCTCGAGTTCACCCATACGCCCATTGTATCGAAGTGAGTCAGGTTCGGTGCCGAGGGTCGCCATGAGCAACAGCTCACCTAGCATGTGAGACTTGTCCTGAGTGAGGATTCAGCTGAATCAGGCATTTGAGTGAACATCTGAAGATCTGCTCAAGCATTAAGGGCAAGCTGTTCAGGGCGGAGGCTAGCACAAGCAGTTGGGCAGATGAAGGGTTCTTGAATCATTTTCTGACCTAGCGTCGGCACGAACCGCTGGCAGGGTTGTAAAACCAAGTCTAATCTGAAGCCTGCCAGGTATAAAAACTGGCAATCTTAAGACACGCATTAGGAGTATCCGATGAAGCCAGGACTTCTGTGGAGTTTTCTTGGAATTGCTTTGACAGTGCTCTCATTAGGTGCGCAGGAGCGTCCCGGTCTATTTGAGAGCATGCGAGCACGAGAGATCGGGCCAGCTGGGATGAGTGGCCGCGTCTCCGACGTCGAGGTTGCTCTAGCCAATCGGAACATCGTGTATGTAGGAGCCGCTACAGGTGGTCTATTCCGGTCTGAAAACGGAGGGATCAGCTGGTCTCCCATATTTGATGATCAAGACGTTCTCGGTATTGGGGCTATCGCTGTATTCCAGCCGAACCCCGATATCGTTTGGGTTGGTACGGGTGAGGGGAATCCACGAAATAGTGCAGGAGTCGGGCGAGGACTCTTTAAGTCCATCGATGGAGGTCATACGTGGCGATTGATGGGGCTTCGGCAATCTGAACGGATCCACAGGATCATCACACACCCTACTAATTCCGACATTGTATATGTAGGAGTCATGGGCCCTGCCTGGTCGGATGGGCAGGAACGAGGCCTTTACCGCACGCTTGATGGTGGAAGGACGTGGGATAGGGTTCTCTGGCAGAACCCTCGCAGTGGTATCGCGGACTTGGTTATGGATCCTTCTAATCCCGACAAACTTTTCGCTGCGATGTGGGAGTTTCGAAGAGAGCCCTGGTTCCTTACCTCCGGAGGTCAAGGATCAGGTCTATTCGTGACGTATAACGGAGGGGATTCATGGGAACAACTATCGTCGGCACACGGTTTACCGGAGGGTCAGCTCGGCCGGATTGGACTAGCCATAGCACAGTCCAATCCGAACGTAGTTTATTCACTAGTTGAGGCGGAGAGATCCGCACTGATACGCTCTGAGGATGGTGGAAGAACCTGGGCAACGATTTCTGATACTCCTGGGATTAACCCGCGCCCGTTCTACTATGCTGATATCCGTGTAGACCCTAAGAATGAGAATCGTATCTATCGCCTACACGGATCCATCGACGTTAGTCAGGACCAAGGACGGAATTGGGAGACTGTTGTCCCGAGTCAGATCATTCATGGGGATATTCATGAGCTTTGGATTGACCCCGACAATCCCCGAAACATGATTCTTGGTGAGGATGGAGGAATCGCATTCACCGCAGATCGTGGAGATACCTGGCGTTTCGTAGAGAATCTTCCTTTGGCCCAGTTCTACCACATATCAGTTGATAACGCCTTCCCGTTCAATATCTACGGCGGACTGCAGGATAATGGTTCATGGTATGGCCCCAGCACCGTTTGGGAGAATAAGGGAATACTGAATGCGCATTGGTTCCGTGTTGGAGGGGGAGACGGATTCAGCGTGATGCCTGACTTATCAGATCCTGATCACTTTGGATATTCCATGTCCCAGGGTGGGAACCTGCAGCACTTCAATAAGATAACTGGAGCCCGGCGCAGCATTCGGCCAGTCCATCCGGATGGGGATGAACTCAGATTCAATTGGAATGCAGGCTTGACTTCAGATCCCTTCCAGACAGAAAAAATTTACCTAGGAAGCCAATACCTGCATCAAAGCACAGATCAGGGAAGAAGTTGGCAGATCGTTTCCCCGGACCTTACGACTGATGATCCCACAAAGCAGCGGCACTCCGAGAGCGGGGGATTAACCATTGATGCATCGGGTGCGGAAACCCACACCACGATCATCTCAATCGGTCCTAGCGCATTAGAGGAAGGCCTCATTTGGGTCGGTACAGACGATGGAAATGTGCAAATTACTCGAGATGGAGGTAGCAGCTGGGAGAACGTACGAGATAGCATTACGGGATTACCGCACGGCATCTGGATCCCAGATGTACAGGCCTCTAAACACCAACCCGGTAGGGCCTACCTTGTTGCTGAAGATCATCGGCGAGGTGATTGGACACCCTATGTTTATGTCACTGAGGATTATGGGCTGACGTGGAGATCCCTTTCATCGCAGAACATAGACGGCTTCGTGCATGCGATTGAAGAAGACCCAGAAAATCCCAATCTACTTTTCCTCGGTACTGAATTTGGACTCAGAGTAAGTCTGGACCGTGGAGATAGTTGGATGAAATACACATCTGGCGTGCCGGCTGTACCAATTCGAGATCTAATTGTGCATCCACGGGATGGCGACCTTGTCTTGGGTACCCATGGGCGCGCGTTGATTGTGCTGGATGACATCCGTCCGCTACGTGAACTCGCCTCTGATCCGACAATCCGAAACGCAACGGTGCATGTCTTTTCCCCACCGCCAGCCTACGATGTGAACATTGCTGAAGCGATAGGTTACCGATCTACTGGGCATGCTATGCAGCAGGCCGAGACGCGACCCAATGGCGCCTTGATCAGTTTTTGGTCAGCAGAGGGTGGCGAAGGGCAGGTAACAGTGACCAATGAATCAATGGACACCGTCTATTCCCGAACTGTATCCGCTACCGCAGGAGTGACTCGATTTTCTTGGGATCTCAGACCGGGAGGAGAGGCTGACCTGATGCGATTCCCTGATCAAATGAGTGTCTTTCCGGGCACATATTCCGTAACGGTATCGATCGATGATATGTCATCTTCTTCAAACTTGGAGGTAAGGGGAGACCCGAGGAATCCAAGGGATATAGGGGACCTTGTCGCTAAGCGAGAAGCGTTGGTCACGATGGCTGAGATTACCCGCAGGGTGGACGAAGCCAGGGAAGAGTTGGAGCGATTAATCTTTGGAGTCGAGAGTGTGTTGGAGACACTTGATGAAAACGACGACAGTTTGAGTGAGGAAGGGCAGGGACTTTGGAATGCATTAAGGACGCTCAATGAACGTCTATTTACCGGTCCTGAATGTCAGGGATCGTGCGGTGGCGATATCGTAGCCAGTGTGGTCGATCAACCGATTGGTAGGATCACAGGTGAAGACGGTGCTCCATCTGAGAATACCAGAACGATGATTGAGCAAGCATCAACAGCAGCTGATACCATAAGATCAGAGATTGACAGAATCATTGACGGATTGGTGGCTTCGTATCGGGCGGCATTGATCTCAGCAGGTTATACACCTATCGGGGGTGCACTATGAAGCTTCATTCGCTTGTCTTGAGTGCTGGTCTGCTCACGCTTTGTAGTAACCTAGTGATTCCTGTGGCCGCTGATTCACAAGAACAAGTGAAGCTCTTTATCTCGGTTGACCTAGAGGGGATCGGTGGGGTTGGCTCCCCGTTGATGACGAGTAGTGGTGGTAAGGATTATGGGACTTCTAGACGATACCTGACTGAGGAAGTCAACTCGGTGGTGGCGGCAATTTTCGAGCACGTCCCAAGTGCTGATATCCTTGTGAATGATTCTCACGGCGATCATCAAAATGTGCTCCATGGAGAACTTGATCCTAGGGTTAGCTATATCCAGGGATCTATTAAGCCTCTTGGAATGGTTCAGGGCCTCGACTCATCCTTCGATGGCGCAATCTTCATTGGATATCATGCTAAGGCGGGTGATCCAGATGGGTTTCTTGCTCATACCGGGAGTGGCTCAGTCAAAGGTTTGTGGCTAAATGATGTAGAGGTAGGTGAAGGTGGGATGAATGCGGCGTTTGCTGGAAGTCTTGGAGTGCCTGTGATCCTCGTCTCAGGGGATTCAGCAGCTGCAGCTGAGCTGGGCCAACTCCTGGGATCTGAAACAGTGACTACAAAGACGGCAGAAACACCTTCCTCAGCGCGCCTCCTACATCCCGATGTGGTCAGAGTTATGTTACGCGAAACAACAAAAATCGCACTTGATCGGCTTAGAAGTGATGGGTTCAGCCCCCTAGCAATTGGATCACCTGTTGAAATCAGAATGCGCTTCGCATCAACTACCCATGTCGATGTGCTTCAATCGATTCCCGGAATGTCAAAGGTTGATGGTTACACGGTCAGATATACCGCTCGTAGTATGGATGAAGCATACCGATTGATAAGGTTGATGTACCGATTTGTGAGCGCTTGAACACGACTCCCAATAGGACACCCACGTGATGCGTAAGGCCCTACTCTGGGCTTCAACGAATCCCTTTCTCGCCGAGCGTTTACCGAGAATGGGTTTCGTCAAACGAGCTACCAGCAGGTTCATGCCTGGAGAGAGCTGGAAAGAGGCGTTCACAGAGGCCGATAGACTGTCGACAAGGGGCATGGGGACCCTTGTTACTTTGCTTGGTGAAAATCTCAACTCGATTGATCAGGCTGATATTGTGTTGGATGAGTACCTCGGTGTATTGCAGGATGTGAGCGAAGCCGGGATTGATCTTGAAATATCGGTAAAGCTCACTCAGCTGGGTCTTGATTTTGGATCAGAGGTCGCGCAAGAAAGGTTAAGCCGACTGGCGGAAGCTACTCGGTCTCTTGTCTGGATCGACATGGAAAGCTCTGACTACGTCGATGTGACATTGGAGATTTTTCGGAACGTGATGAGTACCAACAAGAATCTCGGCTTATGCCTACAATCATACCTTAGGCGAACGGAAGATGATCTAGACAACCTCCTCCCATTGGATCCGTCCATTCGACTAGTAAAGGGAGCGTACAAGGAGGCGAAGGAGCTTGCATATCCTCACAAGCGAGAGGTTGATGAACACTACTTCACACTTTCCAGGACTCTTCTGCACGCCCGCCTAAATGGTGGTATGGCAAGGCCGGTGATCGCTACTCACGATACTCGGATGATTGAGTCTGTGAATCGTATGGCAGTTGAATTGGGTGTCGGCAAAGATGATTACGAATTCGCGATGCTTTACGGGATTGAACGGCAGGAACAAAACCGATTAGTAGGCTTAGGCCATGTGGTTCGAGTGCTGATTAGTTACGGCTCATCTTGGTTTCCCTGGTATATGCGGCGTCTAGCCGAGCGCCCTGCAAATGTGTGGTTTGTGGCCAAACAACTCTTTCGCTAGTGAAACCCAAAAGGGAAGGCCTAGCAACGGGGGTAATTCACAGAAAAGTGGATGACGACCCTCGGCGCTGGGCTATGTTGGCCGTCGTCTCCTTCGCAATGTTGCTGTCGCTGACATCCTGGATGACTGCAACTGCAATTGGTCCAGAACTACAACTCAAGTGGTCGCTTTCATCGAGCCAACTGGGGTGGCTTACAACGATCGTCCAACTCGGGTTCGTCGTAGGAACAGCGTTGGGAGCAATCCTTAACTTGGCTGACGTGCTTCCATCGAGAGCATATTTCGCTCTATCCGCGTTCTTAGCGGCAGCGTCGAATGGCGTTCTTCTTTCGGTCGATGGCTTCTATGAAGCTCTGCCAGCGCGTTTTCTCACAGGATTCTTTCTCGCTGGTGTGTATCCCCCGGGTATGAAAATGGTCTCGACTTGGTTTCAGTCGGCTAGGGGGTTGGCTATTGGCACGGTGGTAGGTGCCCTGACGGTGGGTAAGGCTACGCCATACTTGCTCAAGGCGGTTGGAGGCACCGACACGATCGCCGTAATCTCTGGTGGATCGATTGCCGGACTTTTGGCGAGCATCCTGATTGCTACCGCTTACCGAGACGGGCCATACCCTTTTCCTAAGCGGCCCTTTGAATGGAGTCGGGTCGGAAAGCTTTTGAGGCACAAAGAGACGATGCTTGCGACAGGAGGCTATCTAGGACACATGTGGGAGCTCTATGCCATGTGGACCTGGATATCTGCGTTCCTATTCGCTGCAGCGGCCGGGGTGGTATCGGATACGGTTATCGATCTTGTCGTATTTGGTGCCATCGCAGCCGGGGCCTTGGGTTGTGTTTGGGGGGGCGCAGCAGCCGATCGGATTGGGCGGCATCGTGTCGTGAATCTGGCAATGGCCATAAGTGGAGGGTGCTGCCTGACTGCGGGAATACTGTTTCAGGCACCTTTCGCCTTTCTCGTCATCCTCACCTGGATATGGGGCTTCTTCGTGGTTGCAGACTCTGCCCAATTTAGCGCACTAGTTACCGAGGTGGCCCCTCAGGACTCAGTAGGAACTGCCTTGATGTTGCAGACCTCACTTGGATTTCTACTCACCATGGTCACGATCCAAGCAGTGCCCGCAATAGTGGGTGTCTTAGGTTGGCAATGGGCATTTGCCTTTCTGGCATTGGGACCAGCATGCGGTATCTGTAGTATTCTTCTCCTAGAGCGCAGCTAACGTGTATATTGCGTTCAAGGCCTCGTGCGTCGTCAGGGGAATCAAATGACAAAAAAATTTGCTGCTCAAACTCTGTTCCTTATTGTGGCTATTGGCGCAACGGTAGGGAGTTCAGCAAATATTGATACGATTCATTTTGGTTTGGCCAAATCTATGCCCGAAGCTGACTCAAGCCTGCCTTCTCCGGGATCGATCCAGTTGTGGTTTACACAAGTTCCTCAGGACAATTCCGTGGGAATTCGATTGATCAATCCAGCCGGTGATCTACTGGAGACTGGCTCACCTATGCAGGATAGTGGGGACCAAAAGAGCTACGGTGTGCAAGTAAAAGGTGAACTTAGAGCTGGTACTCATATGGTGGCATGGCGTGGGATTGGTGACGATGGACACGTGGTCCGAGGTGAGTTTTCATTCACTGTCGATGCTCACTAAGTCACAGGGGTGACACCCCTTTTGGGTACCCTAACCGGATGGCTCCTTTTTGGAGGTCTGGTCACCTGCTGGGGCGCGATTACGGGCCGCTGGCTTCTCGTCCCGCCCCATGATGTAGGAAGATCGATATCCAGGGTACATGCTGAGGTGTCACTAGGTGTGGCAGCGAGACTTGGGCGCATAGGTGGTCTCACGTTGCCGGTGGCACTAGGTCTAGTCTTCTTGCGGCAACTCCAAGAGTTCCGAGATCCGTTCGCTTCCTGGGCGGAGGATGCCCAGCTTTTAGCATTCGGGACTGAGTGGGGAACGACATGGATTGTCGGGTTTGCTGGCTCAGTTCTGGTTATGGCGGCCTTCTTATCGCTGGAATGGACTAAGCAGGCCGGCTGGGTTCTGGCCTCCCTGTTAACTGTAGTCTTGAGTGTATTTCCTGCACTGACAGGCCATGCAAACGGAACAGAGGGACTCCGATGGATAAGTATCCCCGGAGATCTGATGCATGTGAGTGCTGCAGGGGTTTGGATTGGTGGACTAACGTTGGTGCTCCTCTCAGAACACTCGTGGAGAAAACAGACTCAATCACCCGATTATACATTATTGCCGGAGCTCGTCCCCGTGTTCTCACGTATAGCATTACCTGCCGTGGTAGTCTTGTTGCTGACGGGGACATTGGCAGCGTGGATGCACCTTCCTTCGCTCAGCGCGCTAATCACGACTTCGTATGGTAAGACTTTGATCGTGAAACTCGCCCTCGTTTTTGTCGTGCTATTAATCGGGTTCCTGAATTGGCGACGTATCACACCTCGTCTTTCGGATGTACATGGACCCCTAGCGATGAGGAAGAGTGCAGCGCTCGAAATACTTTTCGCCCACGCAGTGCTTTTGGCGACTGCTGTCCTTACCCGGACTTCACCAATGGATCATTA
>CAWVZF010000044.1:0-15586 GCA_963934665.1 uncultured bacterium
CTGGAGTCAGAGCTTTTTGGGCACACAAAAGGTTCATTTACAGGAGCAATTAGCTCTAGAAAAGGCTATTTCGAGCTAGCAGGTGAGGGGACGATCTTCTTGGATGAAATAGGAGATACGAGTCCGGATTTCCAGACAAAACTCCTTCGTGTCCTGCAAGAAAGATCTTTCTATCCTGTGGGAGGGGAAGAACCCAAAACCACCCATGCTCGTGTGATCGCTGCGACACATCAGCCCGTTGAACAGTTGATAAAGGAAGGCCAGTTCCGGGAAGATCTCTATTTCCGCCTTAAGGTTGTCGAGATCGTAGTTCCACCACTGCGAGATCGTCCGGGAGATATCCCTCTCATCGCAAATGCATTGTTGGGGCGTGTTCGTGAAGAGACCCACAGGGAGGTATATCGTATCTCTGATGCAGCACTAGAAAATCTCCTTTCGTATAACTGGCCAGGCAATATTCGGGAGCTTGAGAACGCTCTAATGAGAGGAGCAATCCTTGCGAGAGGTTCGGTAATCGGGGAAGACCATCTGGTATTAGGAGATCATGCTACAGCCTTGGATGATCTGACTTTGGGCCTGGCGATTACTCGTCATGTCCAATCGGTTCTTGCACGATGTGCAGGTGACGAAGCTGCGGCGGCTAAGCTTCTAGGAATCACCAAGAAAAAACTGAAAGATCTTCTCTGAGTGGTACGTGAATTGATTAGTGTCACGCCCCCAGGTAGCATTAGCTACCCTCTAGCAAGCTGATGAAATATGGCTAAGAAGATTCTACGAAAAGCCTCTAAGCCCCCAGTGGCTCTCAAGTTCACAAAAGTGAACGCGATGTTGGGTGGTGCAGGACTCATATGCCTAGCGCTCGGATATGGCTTGCTAGCTCAAGGGTCGATCACAGCTGCTCCACTTCTACTAGTTTTGGCCTACTTGGTCTTGTTGCCTATGGCGATTATCAAGTAAGCGGAGGCCTGAAAAAGGGAATATACATTCGCTGTTTCCCTCGTATGGAATCGTCTCAAATCAGAGGTTTGGTCCTAAGAGCTTCCTGGGACTTTCCGCGATTCTCTTCGTGCTGTCTTTAGAAAATAATCGTCGGACTTTGCTTCTCTATTATCTGTACCCCACCTGATCGCTTTGTCTTTCCTTTCCAGTGATGGGACATGCTTGGAGCAATGTATGTACGCTTCATCCACAGTAATCACTACCCATCGCTCAACCCCTGAGTCCATTTTGGGGTTCTCTTTCTCTAGGTAGGTCCTCAGGATTGAGGGCAGTTCAGTTGGCACATAGCTATTGGCACTGCCGTTTACATGTAACCCGACGGTCGTATCAAAGAAATCCAGAAAAACTAAGCCGATATGGGGATTCTCTGAGATATTTCCCAGGCTGGCAAAAACACCGTTGCCACGATACTCGGGGTAGGCCAGTGTACTATCATCCAGAACCAAAACGAACCCAGCTCCACCAAACCTCGGTGAACAGTCGCAGTTCCCATCCGCATCGGCAGTAGCGACAAATACCATTTCTTGTTGCCCAATGAGTTCGACCATCCTCTCTGAAAGGCTGTTCCGCATCTGGCGTCTGTAGAACCTTTCAGCACGGGCTTGGCTCTGCTGTTGAGCTTGGATTTCCTGCTCGCCGGAAGTTCCTTCGTGCATCGTAAGTAAGCCTCTAACTATGGGAGAGGCAGGTAAGTGCTGCAGCTGCCGCTATAGGATCTGTAATTTGTCTGGTAGGGCGACCGGTGACGCTAACAATCTAAGCAGGACTAGCAAAGAGCCCATTATCATGAAGATAACACTCAAGGATGTGACTATCTTCCTGCTGCAGTCTAGCTTGCCGCGCCAGAACTGGGATAATCCACTTAATGATCTTAGGAAGTTAGTGAAGTGGATTGAAGTCCTGTTCCCACTTGAATTATCCAACTCCTTCAGAGATGAAATGTATGAGAGATAACTTCGAGATCGGAAATTGCAGCATCGAATCGTCAGCCATTGGCCAAGCGGCACTGCATGTAGGTCCTGCTGCTGATGGGCGAAACCGGGAAATTCCGCTGCTCATTTGTCATGGAGCCTCTGATGGTCCAATCCTCTGGATCAACGGAGCGACACACGGTGATGAACCAGAGGGCGCTTTCTCAATCTTTCGCCTATTTGATCAACTCGATCCTTCGACGTTATCAGGGACGGTTGTCGGCGTCCCAGCCATGAACGTACCAGCTTTCGAAGCAGGTAAACGCGGGGATCCTCTGGATTCATTCACTTACGACATGAATCGAATATATCCCGGAAGCTTTGATGGCTATCCTACCGAACGGGCAGCATGGGCACATTGGATAGCTATGAAAGACGCCTGTGACCTACAGATCGCGATTCACTCAGGAGGAGAACACTCGTACCTCGCGCATATGATTTTTGCAGCGGATAACCGTCAGAGCATGGAACTTGCTGCTGCTATGGGTGAGCCATGGGATCTGGTTTTTCGCAGTGGGGTCGGGGGCAAGAATCCTGCATCGAAGATGGCGGAACTTGGAAAGGCAGGTATCACTGTAGAACTGGGAGGTAACTGCCGAACACTCACGAGTGATTTTCATGCTGTCGCTGATGACTTAGCAACAAGCTATCTGAACGTCATGCACCATTATGGCATGGTCCCCGGGCATGCTGAGTATGCTCCTGAATGGAGAATGGGTCATCAGGAGGCCTTGCTAGCACCGGCGTCAGGCATGTGGGTCGGTAGTCAGGATTTGGTTTTTGAGAAACCGATCACAAGGGACACGCTCTTAGGGAAGATTTACAATCTCTATGGTGAAGTGTGCGCGGAGGTTGTGGCTCCAGAAGATGGTGTGGTGTTCGGTCTGCGTTCCAGACCCGCAGTACTTGAGGGGGAATGGTGTTGCTTTTATGGCATCATTGATGAGGTGTGTAACGACCTCATCCCCTGAGTTCATCGATCCTCTATTAGATTCGCTTCTTCCAAAGGAGGTAGGGATGGCAGTCACTCGTCGGCAGTTCACCAAGGTGGCGGGTGCAGGTGCTGTTGGCTTGACTATAGCATGGCAACAGGCCTGTGCTCAGGTCGCTGACACAGGTGAGGTTTCAACGGAAACACTACGTACACTGCTTGATGCGCAGGGGCCGCGCGGAATGTATGAACGTGAAGAAGAGTTCGAACGACTGCGCCGAGCAGTAGCGAATAGTATTCAGATCTCGAATGAGTTGCGAAGCTTTCCGTTAAACGATGATGAGCAGCCACTCACAATTTTTCACCGAGGCTGACTTATGCAGGAACCCACTCATTTTCTAACGGTTCGGGAGTTGGCCGAGAGACTGTCTTCTGGCGAGATGACATCAGTTCAACTCACTCAGATGTATCTTGATCGTGCGGAGGAGCTTGACCCACCTCCATTTGATCTGCCGAGCGAACCAAGACCTGACCATGAAGGACAGCTCTCTACTATGGTCACTATTGCTCGAGAACATGCACTTGAATCGGCGGAACGGGCAGATGCAGAGCTTCGTTCAGGTCGGCGACGCAGCATTCTGCACGGTATCCCCTACGGCGTGAAGGACCTGCTTGATACTGATGGGATTCGTACGACCTGGGGTTCTGGTATCTTTCGAGATCGCGTCCCAGACCGCAATGCAGCTGTAATTGATCGACTAGCAGATGCTGGCGCAGTTCTTATGGCGAAGATGTCGCTCGGAGAGTTTGCTGGTGGAAATACCAGCTCCGCACTGAATCCCTGGAAACTAGATCGGACCAGCTTCGGGTCATCCAGTGGAACTGTATCGGCTGCAGTAGCTGGTTTGATTGGTTTTGGGATTGGAACGGAAACCGGCGGGTCAATCGTATTTCCCGGTTCTGCAGTTGGGGCCTCAGGGCTTCGCCCCACATTCAGTCGCGTAAGCCGTTACGGCTGTATGGCTCTTTCATGGAGTCTGGACAAAATCGGTCCAGTTGGACGTTCGGCGGAGGATTGCGGGTACATCCTCGAAGAGATCAATGGTCCAGATATCCGTGATAATTCTTCAACAGATTATCCATTTGCATTCAATCCGGATCTGGGCAGTATGCGAGGAAAGAAACTGGGTGTGCACCGTAGGGAATTCCTCCTTACCCAATCTGACCATAATCGCCAAGTCTTTCAGGAAGCACTCGATGTTTGGGAAGCCTTGGGCGTGATCGTGGAAGACATAGAACTCCCGCTGTATCCAACTGGGGCCCTATTCACAACCATCGTCACGGTAGAGAGTGGCACCATATTCAAACCCCTTTTTGACGATGGCCGGGCTTTGGGCATGTTCTCATTCAATGAAGATCGAGCTGCTGGATGGATGGCTGGACGCATGATGCCGGCTGTGGACTACCTGACTGCTCAACGAATTCGCAGCCAACTTACCCGCGAAGCGGACGAGATTTTGTCTGGGTACGATGCAGTCATTGCTCCAACATGGCCGAATGGTGCAGCACTGAGGGAAGTCAGTGGAGGGTGGCCGATTCCCGCTCGTAATGAGTGGGAGCCACCTGACGATTTTGATGTGAATACACCCAGGCTCAATTATATCGCGAATCTGGTCGGACACCCGGGTCTAAATATCCCATGCGGTTTCGACACAGACGGACTGCCTCTGTGCCTCCAGATTGTTGGGTCACCATTTGATGATCAAGCTGTTCTAGATTTTGGGATGGCATTCCAACGGGAGACTGACTGGCACCTCATACGGCCCGAATACCCATGGCGGGAGTAAAAGCGAATGTCATTTGACCCCAAAGTGTTTAATTCAATTGGATTAAGGAGGATGTTTTGTCAGAGGTAAAGATCACTATTACTAAGACTGGTCCTTACAAGGTCGAGGGGGACGTGGAGTTGTGTGATCACGAAGGGAACTTGGTTGAGACCCGTGAGGGGAAGCCTTTTTTTCTGTGTAGGTGTGGTCAGACTGCCAAGAAACCGTTTTGTGATGGGACGCACAACGAGATCTCATTCCTGTAGTTACTGAAACGATCTGAGAGTGTGATTTTGTGATCAGGACTCGATGAACGTGATTGAGCCTACGGGGCGGTTATTCGCCTTAAAGTCCGAGCCACTTCCCGATGCCATATCCTGACGCTGAAACACCTGCCGTAAGAACGATGCCCCATGCCAGGTCTACATAGACCACCACAACCGGAAATTCCTTTAACATCGCTAAACATGTGAGATCAAATGTGGCGTAGGTGACTAGGCCAAGGAATGCGCCTAACGCAATCGAATAAGTGAGTGACTGGGCCTCCAGTCCAGGTAGCACTGAGAAGACCAGCACGCCTGCGATGAAGATCGAATAGAACAACAGGGCGGCTCCCCAGATCACATCAGGCCTCATAAGGTGGCCCAAGTGTTCCTGATAAAATCCTTTGGCGATAACCCCCAGCCATAGTAGGTCCACAGCGAAGAAGACCAGGGCAGTCAGGGCATACAGCTTAAATATCTCGGTTGAGTACACAGGGCGCTCCAGATCTTTGTCGAAGGAGTTTCTACGTGACTTCAGCTAGGGTCACGAAAGCGATTCTAGTACCCATTCTACATCAGTAAGGTCGTTATAAATCGAAGGTGAGAGGCGTAGGTGATTCGGATATACACTTGCGTCGATACCCGCTCTGTTAAACTGCTCACGAACCCGGGCCCCTTCGTCCATGCTAAAAGTAATGACGGGTGAAGTAGTCCCTATCGGTGTGACACACTCAAAACCGAGACGCGGCATCTCTTCACGCAACAGATCGAGTAGGGGTTGCCGATGTTTTTCAATTCTATCAACTCCGATTTCCCGGAGATATGGAATCGCCGCTCCTAGCGCCGCTCTAGCTGATCCAGAGACGCTTCCTGTTTCGAAAAGTGCACTCGCTGTTTCACCAAAATCCCAAGTAAATGGTCTGTCTGCTGGAGGATCGTAAGGTAAGAAGTGCGTTTGATAACTGTTTACTGAGCGATAGCCGAACTGGGTGCGCTCAATCACACTTTCCAAAAGGTCCTCGCGCACGTACAGAAATCCAAGCCCAAGGTCACCCATTAGCCACTTAAATCCGGAGCAGGCACAGAAGTCTACTCCACTTTCTCGCACATCAATTGGAACGGCTCCCGCAGCTTGGATGATATCGGCGTATACGTACGCTCCATTCGAGTGTGCTAAGTCACATACTTCCTTCAGGTCATGCTGAAATCCGTTATACATGGTCACGAGCGAGATCTCGATTAGCCGAGTATTTCGGTCGACAACACGATCTAGGTCCTCAAGATCAATCCTACCATCACGTGGCATCACGATGCGAAGATCTAGGTCGGCGGTTTTCTCGAGTGACTGCAGATGAATAATCGAACTCTCAAAGTGCAAAGCGTCTGTAACCACATTGCCTCCTGAGTGCGGGAGGCCTAATCCCTGGACCACGAGGATTTCACCTGTGGTCGTGTTAGGTATATAGCTGATTTCCGTGGGCTTAGCGTTGATCAAGGACGCAAACTCTGCTTTCACCCTATTGTCTAAGTCTGGGTCAGCACTGGTCTGTGTTGTAAAACCACCGCGCCTGTCGTTGTAATCACGCACCGCGTCACGAACTTTATTGGGCATGGGGTGCATGTAGGCACCGTTCAGGTACGTAATTCCTTCTGGAATGCTGAAGTCAGCCTTGCGAGGAAAAGATTCTTGAGCCACTCCTGCCCAAGCTGATTCCCTAGACCCTGAGATAGCCCCAGGTACGACTGCAGCGACCGCTAATCCGCCAGCTCGAGTGATAAGGTCACGGCGGCTCATCCTCTTCGTGCCATTAGAAGCAGTATGACTCATACCTCAACCCTCCGTCTTACTTGCCAGCTTTGCCGGCTGTCGGTGCTCGTTTTACCAGTAGGTATACAGCTTAGTCAGCTAAATTTTATCGCGCCTTCGGGTCGTCCTCAGTACGGCAGGAGGTACAGTACAATTGCTATGAAAGGCACGAGAAACAGCATCATGGTGATCGCGTAGCCGAACATGTCACGGGCTCGAAGTTCGGTGATTGCCAGCAGAGGGATTGCCCAGAATGGGTTCAACAAATTTGTGTGTGCATCTCCCACCGCATAGGCTGCGATAGTCTGTCCATGAGGGATCCCGAGTTCAGCACCTGCAAGCATCATTGGACCACCGATGATAGCCCATTCACCACCTGCAGAGGGCACGAATACGTTAAGAATGCCGCCGGTGATCCAAGCTGTAAGAGCAAAAGATTCTTTTGTTGCAATCGAAAGCAGGGACTCAGTCATAGTGTCGACGAGCCCAGTTCCTGTCATGATGCCTATGATACCAGCATAGAAAGGGAACAGCAGGATAACGCCAGCGCTCCCCTTAACCGCGTCCTCGAATTCCTTCAGGTATCTGGATGGGCTGCTGTATAGGATCAGGCCAATCATCAAGAACCCGAAATTGAAAACGTTCAAGTCCAGGGCTCCAAGACCCTGGGTTAGGAACGCTTCTATGAAGAGGTAGACACCAATTAAGGCGATCAATCCACCGAGGACCCTGCTGTTATCAATCCGGTCAGCCAAGGTTGGATTTGTAGGTAAGTCTGCAGGGTTTGATTCTCTGACCACTTCTTCTTTGAAGTCGACATAGCGATCAATCCCTCTACAGTTCTCCTCAGGTGGTGAGAGCAGATAGAGCATAATGGAAGCGAAAATGAGTGCTAAGACTGTCAGGGTGAGCGAGTAGGGATGGAAGACCCACTCTGTCGCAGGAATAACTCTGTCCACGATGCCTTGCTCCATAAAGACGTTTCCATCCGTCGCCTGAAGCAGTCCCGCAGAGCTAGAGAGCCCCCATCCCCAGGTAAGGCTCATGCCCATGTAGCCGGCTACTGCTAGAAGAGGGTAATGCACAGCCATCCCATTCTTGGCCGCGAGTTTGCCCATCTCTCGAGCTAGGATCGCCCCAAAGATCAGGCCGAGCCCCCAGGATACCCACCCGGTCAACATTGATCCAAGACCGACCAATACAACTGCCTGACGGCCATTCTTAGGAAGTCGGACAAGGCGCAGGATACCTGCTCGGACTCTTGGGTGGTACGCGACCACGCACCCTGTGACTAGGATGATCACCATTTGCATAGCGAACTGAAGTAGAGACCAAAAACCTCCATACCAAGAGCGTGCGATCTCAGGCACGCTTACTCCCTCAGAGATGATTGCTGCGATTGCAGCTACGTATGTGAGCAGAATTGCAAACAGAAACGGGCTCGGCATCCAACGCTCCACCCGGTCAGCGATGGCTTCACCAAATCGTTGTACCGGCGTGAGTTTCGGCTCAGTCGTACTACTTGAATGCAATGCCGCGTTGCTTTTCATATTGTATCGTCTCTCTGGACAGGTTTTTACTAATGAGCATCATCGGTGGTCATAGTCGAACAAGCCCATGGGCATCAAGGAGTTTGCTGAATAGCTCACGCTATTCGCAGCTGTGATTAAGGGTAGGCAAGGGCAATACAACTAGAGGTGAGCACGAGAATTATGGAAACGAGACTCAGTATCTCGGAGTCCTGCCAATCAGTGGCTTTCGTTGGTTTGTAGTACTTCCCCACTCGTCTCTATTCACCCCAGAACCTGGACAATAATCTCCAGTGTCGAGGAAGTGTGTATGTAGGCACTCAAGCGTCGAGCCAAGACTGATCAAGAGGGCTTCGGTTTCTGGAAATGCGAATCGCGTAAAGAATCCTGCACGGCCTCCTCGGGCCATATCCGCAGTTGACTGTCCGAGGCGGGTTATAGCCGAGACATCTGCCCCCTGTGATACGAGATAGAGTATCATCTCGTTGTCCCCTCTCGAAGCTGCGTAGTGCAGGGGTGTGTAGCCCCACGAGTCTGCAAGATTTACATCCGCGCCATGTTCCTTAACCAGGTATTTGACTGTAGGCAGAAACTGTTCGGGTACATTTCTTACACTAAAAGCGCCTAACCCCAGGTACCCGCCACCAGCTGCAGCATGGATCGGATGTGCATTATCTGATCCATAAGGAATCGAGGGTATCCCAGAATCTTCCTGCTGCCTTCCATCCTCCTGTCTACGCTCACGCATGCCTACTTCAGGCCACCATGTTGGAATGTTTGGGTCTGCTCCGTGATCAGCTAGGAGCCGGAGTGCGCCCAGATCTTGAGCAAATGCAGCGCGCCAAAATGGAGTAGCACCTGTAAGGTCTATCCCCATCTTTGTTAAACCATATTCCCAATACCATAGATGTGTATTCAGCTGAACATTGGGATTTGCTCCTGCCTCAAGAAGCGTCCTGAGGACGTCCAGGTACTTGGCCTGTTGAATATCCTGTGCACGAGGTTGTGGATAATTTGACTTGGGTGCCCACTCTGTTTGGAGCACAGCGAAGAGCGGAGTAACCCCGTCAGTGGAAGCTGCAAGATCAGGGTCGGCCTCCCACTCTAGCAACAAGAGAGCCAGGTCGAATTGCCCATTGAGCACCGCCATCAATAGTGGGCTGGTTCGATCGCCACCGCTTACCTGGTTGACGTCTGCACCTCCTTCCAGGAGTGCTAGCGCCGTCTCCAAGTGGCCTTCGCGGGCCGCATGCAGAAGTGCTGTCATACCTCCAGTCATACCAACCAAAGTCTCCCTGTATGGGGGACGCTTCACATCTGGTCCGCCAGGGTAATCTGGCCTAAGAGATATCAGATCATCCGGATCCAGGGCTTCTGCCTTCTGCGTAGATCTAAGGAATTCCCTTTGAGCGCTCACAGCTTCTTGAACCTGGCCAGAGCTTGGCTCCCAATCCCTGTCTACCTCGCCACTCTCACGGAACATAGAGACTGCATCTCGGAAATGCCGGTTGGCTTCCCTGTCTAACAACAGGCTCTGAATTACATCAACAACTTCCGTTGTAATGGAGGCGTCGGCATCATGTTCGAGTAACTTGGTCACTGACGCCGCTCGATTATACGCTGCCGCAAAAATTAATGGCGTCTGTCCAGAAGACGCCTCTGTCGCGTTCGCATCAGCTCCGTGCTCGAGTAGCGCTGCGACCGCAGATGCTCCCTCTATGGCGGCAGCTGCAAGATGCAGAGGTGTCACTCCACTAGTAGTAGTAGTTGCATTTGGGTTGCTTCCTGCTTCGAGAAGCAGACGTGTGACTCCGCCATGTCCACCCCGACTGGCCAGGTGGAGGGGTGTGTATTTTCCGATTCTTGTTTTCGTATCTACCACTGCACCAGATGAGATCAATAGCTCGATCACCTTCTGATGACCTCGCTCTGCAGCCCAGTGCAAAGCCGTCATGCCGTCTCCGGCAGCTGCATTCGGGTCTGCACCCTGTTTGAGTAGGGATTCAACCGTGGCTGCATCCCCTTGTTGTGCCGCGTCAATGAGCGGTACGTCCGACGGGAATGTAGCTGCCGATAATAGACCCACTACAAACAGGGTTCCGGGCAGATTCAATCGCCTACGAGTACTCATAACCCTCTCTGACTAGCTTCAGAGGTCACTCCCCGTGGAAAGACCAGCGGGAATTCCGCGGTACTATCTCCAAAAGCCCTCATATCGTCGTGCCCAATCCCCTGCATAAGGCTCAGCAAGACGTTGGCCATTGGTGTGCCTTCGGGTGTTTTCAAATGGAGATTTCCTTCGAGTGCGCCGTTAGCGTGACCCATCAGGATGAGTGGGCAGCGGCGATGATTATGGAGGTTTGGATCTCCCATGGGGGACCCCCATACGATTGCTGTTTTTTCGAGTAATGAAGCATCACCTTCCATCGTGTTCTTCATTTTCTCGAGGAAGTAGCCTACCTGACTTAGCCTGTAGGCATTGATCTTGTTGAAGTCGATGATATCCGCAGGGACATTCCCGTGGTGCGATGCCCCGTGGTGTGACTTCGTTGTCCCACTTGCAGGGAAGCTGCGGTTTGATTGGTCAAACCCTGTCTTGAATGTGATGACTCTGGTCAGGTCAGCTTGCAGCGCAAGCAGCTGGAGGTCGAACATCAATTTCATGTGCTCTTCCCAAGAATCTGGGACTCCAGAGGGAGCTTCGGGCATATCCCGTTCCTCCCCGCTTGTATTTCTCTCCTCAACCAGCTGGATCCGACGCTCGATCTCTCGGATGTGATCTAGATATTCATCCATCGCTAGACGATCTGCTGCACCCAGTTCCCTTCTAAGTCGGGCTATTTCAGTTGCAATCCAATCGATCATACTACGATCCGTCCGCCGACGGGCAGCTCGGTCTTCCGGTGTATCACCTGCTCCAAAGAGACGTTCGAAAACTACTCGTGGCTCACGAATCGCAGGGAGCGGCTGGTTGGGTGAGGCCCAAGAAAGTGAGGTTGTGTAAGCACAGTGATAGTTGTACGCACAACCACCACCTCGATCGATTGATTCGGTGCACAGTTCAAGTGATGGTAGCGCCGTATCCCGGCCGAAACGACGAGCATGCAATTGATCGAGTGAGGTTCCGAGATAGATGTCCGAGCCTTGGGTTTGCTTGGGGTGGGCCTGTGTCAGGAATACCGCTGTTGATCGGTCATGGTCTCCCCCGATCTCCTCTGCTCGGTATGGCTCTGCCATGCGACAGTCCGTGTTGCTGACGATCGTCAGGTAGTCTCGAAACTCTTCAAGAGGTGCTAACTGACTTGTCGGCAGGAAATCAAAATCACGACCTGTTTTAGCTGGGGCGAATAGATGTTGAGCATCTCCCCAAGCACTGCCACCTGCGCTGCCCATTGATTCTTCAATACAGACCAGTCGCGTGTAGCCTGGATCAGCGGTCAGGTCTCGCCAAGGTCGCCCGGCGGGGACCATGGCGTCCAAAAATGGCAGAGCGACTGTCGCACCCATACCTCGAACGAAAGATCGGCGGGAAATGTGCTTTCCAGTAATGAATTCCATTTTGTTACATCCCCGAGTCGTGTTGTGCTTCGTCTGTTGTTTGTGATCGCATCATTTGGAAAGGAACACTCTCTACAACACCCCTAATGAATGATGACATGCGATAGCCATTAGCCTCAGCTTCCTGGACGATCAACCGAACAGATGGCTGATCGTAGTATTCTACCCTTCGACCTATCGCATAGGCTAGCAAATTTGAGACAAAGTTGCGTGCCAACGGGATTGGGCGCTTCAAGAGCACATTCGTAAGTTCGTTAGGGGTGTTTACTGAACTGCCATCATAAAATGTGCCTCGGGTGTCCAGTGGCATTCCATTCTCACGGATTCTCCATTTGCCTGTGACGTCAAAATTATCCAGTGCTAGCCCTATAGGATCCATAAAACGGTGGCAAGAGTTGCACGTTGGGTTGGCTCGGTGCAGTTCCAAACGTTCCCGCGTTGTTAGCTGCCGACCGTCGGATGAACTCTCTGTCTGGTCAAATGCCGGGATATCTGGAGGAGGGGGAGGGGGAGGGGCACCCATGAGTACTTCCATGACCCATTTCCCCCTAAGAACAGGAGAGGTTCGGTCAGACATAGAAGTCAAAAGGAGTACACTGCCATGTCCTAAAAGCCCTCGACGTGTCTCATCTGGGTACCTGATCCGCCGAAACTCCGAACCAGAAATTCCCGGAATTCCATAGTGCCGGGCGAGACTTTCATTGACAAAGGTATAGTCGGCACTCAAAAGCTCGAGAAGACTCCGGTCCTCTCTTACCAAGTCGTAAAAGAAGAGCTCGGTCTCGCGGACCATCGCTTGGCGAAGTTGGCCGTTGAAATCCGGGTAGAAGTAAGGTTCTGGTTGATTCTTAGCCGCATCCTGAAGCCGTAGCCACTGATGGGCGAAGCGCGTAGCAAGGGCTTCAGAGCGTGGGTCAGCTAACATTCTCTCTATCTGTGCAGCCAGCACCGTGGGTTCTGCGAGTTGTCCCTGTGTTGCCAATTCACGCAGTTCTTGATCCGGAGAGGTGCCCCACAAGAAAAATGATAAGCGTGAAGCCAGGTCGAAATCTCCCAAGCGGTAATTTTCCCCGGAAGCGGTCTGATCCGGTTCGCGTTCGAGGCGTAAGAGGAAGGCAGGGCTGGCTAGGATCGCTTGGAGTGCTGTTCGTATCCCAAGTTCAAAACCGTTTTCGGAAGCAGCACTCGTATAAAAGGACATCGGACCCTCTAGGTCTGCTGCCGTAGCGGGTCGTCGGTACGCTTCGCTTGCCAACTTCGAGATTATTGATTCAGCACATGGTCGCTCTTCAGCAGGTGAGGCTGGGCGACAAATGAAGATTTTTTCGCGGCTAGGGGTTTCGGATATTCCCCTGGAATCATCAGGTCCCGTGATCATCAAGTCGGTCAGGTGAACCAGAGCTGTGATTCCGTAGTTCGCCCATTGCTGAGCATCTTCACCCCCAACAAATGACCAAGCGTGAGGGCTCAACCGATCCTCGTATGGCCCTTCTATCCTACGGACAAATGCTACTGCAACTGTGTGTTGACCCGCTGGCACGAAGATGGGTTCAGTTTCGATAGGGGCGCTGGAGCCTCCATTATTTTCTAGCCCTAGGAGTGCAACCCCTTCGCCGTTAATCGAGAAATCAAGGTCCTCTATCCCCGTGCCCCTACCAAACAGAGTCTGTACTGAGAACACGTATTCACCATCTGCCGGGAAATCATGCGTTACGACGATCCCACCTCTTGTACCGAACGGAGCTCCCTCAAGTTGATCCCAGGCGTGCTGGGATACTTCGATCGGGTTTGTGTACTTCACACTTGAGGACACGGCGTCTGGTGTCCCGATGGCCAGTCGACTGATCTCCGTCGCGGCCCTCAAATATGCCTCGAGCAGGGTAGTTGAAAGTCCTTGGGCGGCCGACATATTATCGAAGCTTCCAAGGTATGTGTCCGCTGGTAACCAACGGCTAGCATCTACATTCAAAGCCAACAGGTCGCGGATTACACGTTCATATTCAGGCCGATTTAATCTTTGAAATCTGCGGGCACCTGGATCTGGACGGCCAGCAGCAGCCTCATCGATGACCGTTTCAAGAGTTTGGACGAGTGAAAGGAGCGTGTCACCTTCCGGTCGGCGAGCTCCAGGAGGAGGCATCAGCCCTGCTCTAAGCTTCACAATCATCTTCTCTGCGGTTTCTGCCTGCTGTTCAGCTACTTCAACCGCAAAGGTCTCGAGTGAAAGGTTGCCTGTGAGCCTTTCTTCATTGTGACAACGCACACAATACTGCTGCACAACATCCGTCAGTTCTGGATTCGACGGGTGATCAAACGAGTGTTCAGCAGTGGCTTTGGAAGAAGGCAGACTGGTACCATTGGGTTGGCTTCCAACCGTCAGGCAAATACCCAGTGCAGCAGCACCGAGAGCTAGTGTCTTCATGCTCTATCCTCCGGAGGATGGAGGCACCTTAGGATGCCAACCGGCCCTCTCCCACGATCAACACCAAAAAATGTAAGGAACCCGACGGCGCCGAGCCACGGTTTCGTGGATTTAGTCGCGGATAAGCTTAGATCTCAATTTCGAGGCCAGCAGATCAATCCCCGGTCGAGCAGATCATCAATTTCTTCTCGGATCTGCGAACTATAGTATCCTCCAGTAGAGGGCCTCTTGTTGAAAAGTACCACGTAGTTGACCCCATCACCTCGTTGCCGAGCGAGCGTATTTGTACCTGATAGGCTCCCCGTATGGTTGCGCCTCCAGGTAGAACTCTCAGTTCCAGTTCGTTGGGCACCTATGTCGTCTCCCGAAATCTGGTAGGTATCCAGGAACTCAAGAATTGCCCTAGTCGACGCCACCAATCCGCCAAACGAAATCATGCCTTCAAGGTCCCAACCTCCGTACGGGGTCTTCACTTGTGGTCCGGAGGGATCGAATACGTTCTTACTCATAGCATCAGAATCGTACCAGGGTTCGCGAGAATTTTGATTCTCAGGGAATGTTCTTCCTTGGATCAGTTCTCCACGTGCCACTCCGATTGGATCGAACACGTTCTCCAATACATAGGTCAGGTAATCCATACCAGATATCTCTTCGACGACTAGCCCGAGCATCAGGTAGCCGATATTTGAGTATGCCCTCTCTGAACCGGGCTGAAGTTGGAGTGGTTGGCCTAACACATATCGAGCAGTATTAACCCTCCCTGGGGGACTTGGGACTTCCATAGCCTCCGCGATACGGATTTCTCTGAATGCGAGATCGCCGACCACATCGCGATCCCAGCCGCCACGATGAATGAGGAGATGGCGAACCGTCACTTGTGACAAAAGCGTGTCACCCAAGGATCTGAAGGGCTCAAGACTCAGAATACCTCCTTCAGGTTGGCCAAGATCGAAGACGTAATCATCCAAATCCAAGAGTTCTTCATTTTCTAGCTTTCTAATTGCAGCTCCCGTAATAGGCTTAGTGACACTTGCCAAACGCATCATTACGTCCTGGGGCAGGACAGTTTGTTGGGCCTCATCTTTCCAGCCGAAACTCTTCTCGTAGACAATCCTATTGTTCTTCATCACCCCAAGGGCGCCAGCGTGGATACTTCTCGCGGACATGAATTGTCCCATGATTGAGTCAAAATGCTCAAAGTTTGGACAAAGATCGGTCGCTGTTGCCGGCGCGGATGTCTCTGTACACCGGCTCAAGGCCAGTACCAAAATCACTGGCAG
>CAWVZF010000045.1:0-15268 GCA_963934665.1 uncultured bacterium
CCAGAATTTTCCGGCACATTGCTTGGGCAGTCTCAAGTGCGGTGTCACTGTCTTCGGCTTCTAGATCGATATAGATCGCCTTACCAACACGCACGTCTTGGGTATCAGTCCACCCAAGTGATCGAAGCGCATGATGGATAGCTTTGCCTTGTGGATCCAAGAGTCCCGGACGGGGCTTCACAAGGATCTCCATACGAAAATAGTTCAAGCGGGGTCCTCCCGAGCAGAGTCTGAATTTGATAGTTGAGGGTCAGTGGGTCCGCGTGGTCCGAGATGTCTATAGTCGACTACCCTGATTTCCGCATGCCCATTCACTTCGTCTTCATCTTCATCAAGAAGTATGTCACCTGCAGAGCTTCCCTCTAGTCGCCCACTTAGAATAGACCTTAGGAGTCCCCAAATGATGTAAAGCAATAAAGCAGTGAAGAAGTAGTATCTTGGCTGCAGGACTGCTGCTAAAAGACATGTGCTTATGAATATCGAATTAACAATTCCCCGGGGAGTGCTGAAGCCGATCTTGGGCAGCTTGTCATAGGGCACGGAGCTGACCATAAGGATGCTGAGAATAACTGTTCCCACCGGAGCGATCTGTTCCCACGGGTACGCACCCAAATGTTCGGCGAAGATAGGTGTTTGACTAAATGGATAATATGCCGCGAGGGTCATGCCTGCAGCCGGTGCCGGGAGTCCGTGAAAGTACTTTTTGGCCTCGCCACCTTCCTCGAGATTAAACCGAGCAAGTCGAACTACCGTCGCGGCTACAAAAACGAAAGATAGAGTCCAACTCCACTGAGCATCAGCGAAGAAGAGCTCAAACATTATGAAGGAGGGCGCTACGCCGAATGAAATTGCGTCCACCAGAGAGTCTAACTCCGCTCCAAACCTCGTTCCGGTGCGCGTGAACCGAGCAATCTTTCCATCGAGGGTATCAAGTATTCCCGCATAGATGACAAACCACCCAGCGGAGATAAGATCTCCTCGAGCAACAGAAACCATCGAGTAGAGTCCGAAGAAGAGGTTGCCTAGGGTGAAGGCCGATGGAAGGATTATAATCCCCTTTCGCAGCCTTTCTCCTCCAGGCGTCCAAGCCTTTTTCATCCGACAGCTTCTACTGGATGCCGAGCTAGAACCGAAGACCCCACTCGAGTCCGGTCCCCAACGGAGCATATTATCTCCCAATCAAGTGGGAGAAATAGGTCAACGCGGGAGCCAAATCGGATAAGTCCAATTTTTTGGCCACGCTCCAAACGGTCTCCTTCTGAGGGATATGTTATGATGCGCCTGGCCACTAGACCCGCTATCTGACGGACTAGAACATTACCCATCTCAGTAGTGATCCCAACTGAGGCTTGTTCGTTCTCCTCTGATGCTTTGTCCGCCCAGGCCACCTTATATGCACCCGGACGGTATTCTCGGTGGCTCACTACTCCCTCCACAGGAGCTCGCTGAATATGCACGTCAAATATGCTGAGGAAGATGGAAATCTTCCTTGCTTGCTGCCCCATAAATGAAGGTTCTCCAACCTCAGAGATATCAATCACCCGGCCCTCAGCGGGGGCGAGTACCAAGCCAGATCCAGTAGGATGGAGGCGTTTAGGATCCCTGAAAAACCAGAGATTAAAAATGGTCAAGGCCGTGAAGAGTGCTGCGATGACTAGCGTCACTCCTCCACCAAAGCCTGCGATAGCGGCAATCCAAGTAGCTATTGCTATCAACGCCAGACCAGCTACGAAAGGGTAACCTTCAGGGGCTAAGCTCACCGGGGTTCACTGAAATGAGGTGGCTGAAAATTGGCCAGTGGAATGCCCGTGAGTCTTTGGAAAATGTCTTCATAGCGAGCAGCGGCTTCCTGAACCACCTCATCCGGAAGATCGGGTGGTGGTGGTGATTTGTCCCAGTCTGAAAGTGCATTGAGCCAGTCCCGAATTGGTTGTTTATCGAGGGAGGGTTGGCCACGACCAATTTCATAGCTCTCCTTAGGCCAAAACCTTGAGGAATCTGGTGTAAGTACCTCGTCGATCAAAAGTAGTTTGCCAGAATGATCGAGTCCGAATTCGAACTTAGTGTCTGCCAAGATGATACCGGCGCCTTTGGCTACTTGTCTTCCGAACCGATAAGTCTCAAGCGAAAGCTCACGCAGCCGAGCAGATAAATCAGGACCTAGAAGGTCAACCACCTGATCATAGGTGATGTTTTCGTCATGTTCGCCTTGTTCTGCCTTTGTTGACGGTGAGAAAATAGCGGGCTCAAGCTGCTCACTTTCTCTTAGCCCATCAGGTAGAGGCTCATTAGCCAGGGTTCCATTTTCCCGGTACTCCTTCCATGCTGAACCAGTGATATACCCTCTGATAATGCACTCGACGAGGACTGGTTTTGTGCGGGTAACGAGCATCGACCGTTTCTCCCACATGGGACGAGTCGCAGCAAGTTCAGGATGGCGTGTCACAATTGCATCAGGGTCAACCGCAATCAAGTGATGCTCTAAATGGTTTTCAAGTTGCTTGAGCCACCATGCTGTAATCTGAGTTAATACCTCGCCTTTGTTAGGAATAGGCTGGGGTAGGACTACATCGAAGGCGCTCACGCGGTCGCTGGCTACCATCAATAAGGTTTTATCGTCCACTTCGTAGACATCACGGACTTTTCCACGATGAATTAATGGCAGATCTAGTTGCGATTCCAGAATGGGCGTGTCTTTAAACATGTAATTCGGTTGATTGTAGTTCTTCGGCGTTCTTGCCAAGTCGTTTCAGCATGGGTGTCACCTGTTCGTGGAGAAAGTGTGCTACCTGTTCAGGGGCTCGACCAACGAAGCGGTTTGGATTCACTAGGTCCTTCAACTCTTCGGCATTGATATCAAAGGCTTTGTCCTCTGCGATACGTTGGATAAGATCGGATTCACTACTACCTCCCTTTAACCTTGTGGCTGCTGCGATCGAATGTTTGCGCATCCGTTCATGCAGGTCTTGCCGATCCCCACCACGTGCTGTTGCGTGCATCAAAATCGTTTCTGTTGCCATGAAAGGAAGGTGTTCTACAAGATTTTTTTCGACCACTGCGGGATTGACGATCAATCCTTTCGCCACGTTCTCAGCAAGGACTAAGCACCCATCAAGCGCTAGGAAGGCATCCGGTATTGAGACGCGTCGGTTGGCTGAATCATCAAGCGTGCGCTCAAGCCACTGGGTAGCAGCGGTAAAGGCGGGATCCTGCGCTAGTACGATCACATGACGGGCAAGCGCACAGATCCTCTCTGCCCTCATTGGATTCCGTTTATAGGGCATTGCAGATGAGCCAATTTGTTCGGATTCAAATGGCTCTTCGACCTCCCGTAGGTGAGCCAGAATCCTCCAGTCATGCGCAATCTTCGATAATGAAGCGGCGACTCCAGCCAAAGTACTTTGAACAGCGAAGTCCACCTTCCGAGGGTAAGTTTGACCACTCAGCGAGTAGCTGTTTTCGAAGCCCATACGCAGCCCAACTGCCGAGTCTAACGCATCAACCTTACTGTGATCCCCATCAAACAGTTCTAGAAAGGAAGCCTGTGTACCCGTCGTTCCGCGAATACCCCTGAATCGAAGCGATGAGATTCGGTATTCAAGCTCTTCGAGATCTAGAAGTAAATCCTGGGCCCAGAGAGTTGCTCGTTTACCAACCGTTGTTGGTTGAGCAGGCTGGAAGTGTGTGTAGGCCAGGGTGGGAAGGGAGGCATATTCTTCAGCAAAAATTGCAAGTGCGGATATGCATCGTACTACCCGCTTCAAAGTCAGTGTCATTGCCTCCCGGTGGAGAATCAGGTCTGTATTGTCACCGATGAAAGCACTCGTAGCTCCTAGGTGAATCACAGCTCTGGCAGCGGGTGCAGCATCCCCAAAGAGGTGTACATGTGCCATGACGTCGTGACGGAACCGGCGCTCATACTCAGCTGCTGATTCTAGGTCAATCTTATCCAGTGCCTCACGCATCTGGCTCAGCGCCTCTTCAGAAATCTCCAGGCCTAGCTCAGCCTGTGATTCTGCGAGTGCCAACCAAAGTCGACGCCAAGTACCGAATTTTCTCATCGGCGAGAAAAGTTCTTGCATCTGTGCGGAAGCATATCGATCCGCGAGGGGGTGTATATAACGGTCCAGACTATTCAAGCTCATCGTCTCCAGTAGAACTGACGCATGTTGTAGCCTCGATTACGCTCAAAATGCAATGTAATTCTCCCACTCCCTCCCAAAGAATCAAATATAGAGGCGACCTGATCTGCACTTGCGACGATAATCTGATCAATACCGATGATTACGTCGCCGACCATAATGCCAAGTTGACGTGATAATTGATCGGAGACTCCCGTCACTAAGGCCCCCTGTTCACTACTAATGTCCTGCTCCCCTCTGATCTCAGGGGTGACCGTCACCAGTTCGAGATCACGTAATACTGTAACACGTTCAGCGGTAATCGATGGAAACTGCTCAGCTTCCAAAAAGATCGACTGAGATCGTCCTTCCACCAGAATTTCTAGGCGATCCCCAGAACGGAGATCTAACAGAGCTCCTTCGAAGTCCAGTGGGCCTGTAAGTGCGCGACCATTGACTCTAAGAAGTCGATCTCCGGGCTCCAGTGGAGCTCTATCACCGGGCGATCCTGGGGCAATTCTTGAAATGCGAACTCCTCTTGTGCGACCCCAAGCATCCGCTTCCACTGGTTCTACCTCGAGTCCCACCCAGGCTCGTTGAACCTCTCCTAAGCTCAGTAAGTCGTCAGTGATCTTCAATGCTCGATCAATCGGAATCGCAAAACCTAAACCTTCGCTGCCACCGCTGCGAGATATAATTGAAGTATTGATACCGATGACCTCACCGACAGCATTAACCAGTGGTCCACCTGAGTTACCGGGATTAATAGAGGCGTCTGTCTGAATCATGCCGAGGTAGAATCCTTCACTATTTTCTGATTCTCCATATGTAGACGGCACGATGTTGCGGTTTACTGCGGAAATCACCCCAGCAGTGACTGTTGGTTCAGTGTCTGCAGCTTGCATACCAAGTGGATTTCCGATCGCGAGAGCCCATTCCCCAATCATGAGTCCCTTAACGGTTCCTATTGGAGCAACCGGTAGATCTTTTCCTTCTATAACTAGCACTGCGATATCAGCGAGTGGGTCAGTACCGATTAATTCGGCGTCAAAATCGCCTCCGCCTGGAAGAGTCACTCGAATCTGTTCAGCATCCGCGATCACATGGTCATTGGTTATCACAATACCATCACTGCGCACGATCACACCCGACCCAAAGCCTGCACTTCTCCTTTGAGGTGGCATGAAGAAACTCTCCCACATCGATGTGGTTCTTGTCCTTCCGGTGCGAATCACGCTAATACTCACGACAGCTGGAGCGACACGGTTCGCGGCTTGAACAATCGCTGTATTCCGACTTTGGGAGAGCTGGTCTGTACTGAGCTCAGCTCGCTCCTGGTTTGGTTCACTGCCGACTTCTAATAGGGTAGGCACTGAGGTCAGTTCAGTAGCTATCGGCAAAGTGTCCAAGCCAACATAAGGCACTTCGTCGCCGTCATTTTTGGGGGCACACGCGATCAGGAGGAGCACGGGTACCCACTTGATACTGAATCCTCTTACTGACCAACCCCTTACAATTCTCACTCCTCCGCGTCCTCCCTATACCGACTCCAATCCGGGGTTAGCCTCAGCACTTAGAGTTCAGCTCCCAGTGTATCCCAGTCTGCCAGAAAAGCTTCTAATCCGCTGTCTGTCAGAGGGTGTTTGGCCAACTGCCACAAGACTTTGGGCGGAATTGTGCAGCAATCAGCACCAAGCATCATCGATTCTACAACATGGAGAGGGTTCCTGATGGAAGCTGCGAGAATCTCCGTAGCATAACCGTAGCCATCATACACTTGACGAATTTGATGGATGAGCTGCATGCCTTCCCCAGAGATATCATCAATTCGACCGACAAATGGAGATATGTAGGTTGCACCTGCCTTGGCAGCTAATAACGCCTGAGAGACAGAGAAACATAGGGTAACATTCACCGGAATCCCGCTGTTGACGAGTTCACGACAAGCCTTCAGCCCGTCCTCAGTAAGTGGGACTTTCACCACAGCATTTTCATGAATTTCGGCAAGCTTTCTGCCTTCTTCAACCATTTTTGTACGTTCGATCGCAACGACTTCTAGGCTGATAGGTCCATCCACGATCTCGCAGATCTCAAGATAAATCTCCTTCGGATTTCGGCTTCCAGCGACCTTAGAGATAAGGGAAGGATTTGTTGTGATTCCATCGATAAGGCCGGCATCTGATGCTCGGCGGATTTCTCCGATATCAGCAGTGTCCAAGAAAATTTTCATACGTTAGCTATGCTCTTTGAGGAGGCTGAAGGAGGGATTTGGGGAAATTCAATGTGTTCGGGGTACTGCACGTGCACCAAGAACAAACCCTGCGGTGGTGCGGGTGGTGATGTAATAAGGTCTGGCTCAGCAGAGAGAAGTCTTTGGAGATCATCCTTTGGCCGTTTTACTCGAGCAATATCAACCATGGTTCCAACCAAGTACCTTACCATGTGATGAAGATAGCGGTTAGCTGTTATTTCAAAGCAGAAACCAAGGTCCGAGTGACTCCAATGAGCCTGAGATATGATGCAGAGATAACCCCGCTCAGGTTGGCCTGACTTCGCGAATGCTTCAAAAGAGTGTTCCCCCAGAAGTTTGTTTGCTCCGAATTCTAGGAGTTCATAGTCAAGCTGACCTTCAAGTGTCCAACAGGTTCGTGCATAAAACGGAGAACGTGCTTTGGGTTCAATCCCGACCTTGTACTGATAGGTTCGGGCTATTGCATCATACCTAGGATGAAAGTCCGGATGAGCGATGCTTGAAGACTGGATCCAGATCTCTGGTGGCAGGATAGCATTAAGGGATCTCCGAAGACTTTCAGGAGTCCATGAACTCGGCATGTCTGCGCAAGCAACTTGTCCGGTTGCATGCACACCAGCATCAGTGCGGCCGGATCCCATGAGAGAAACCGGCTTGTCAGCAAGGTTGCTCAGGGCTGACATGAGTTCCCCTTGAATAGTTCTACGGTCTGGTTGGGACTGCCAGCCGTGGAACGCGGATCCGTCGTAATGGACGGTGAGCCGTAGTCGTACATCTTGCGGGGATTCCACCGCAGGAAGGTAGATCCGAAGAGGTTGATGTCAAGCTTCTCCCAAGCCCATCGGATTGGCTCAAAGACGCTGTGATGCTTAGGATTTTAAACACGATTTATAGTATCTGAACTTAGGAGAACTAGTGTGTCCGAAAAGAATCTGGATCTCCGATTGGTAGATCTTATAGGCAAAGTTGTTGAGGGAGTTCGCCTAACTACGACAGAGTCTGAAGCAGCGTTTGATCGATTTATGGATGGATCCGCTTCAGAGGTTGAGATGGCAGGTCTCCTGGCGGCATTACGGACGAAAGGCGCTAAGCATACAGAGATTGCTGGGGGTGTACGTGCGCTCCGTAAAGCCATGGTACCTGTATTTTCATCGAAACCTGAAAGATTAGTTGATACAGCAGGTACCGGTGGAGGGGCGGTAACTACGTTTAATATCTCCACGGCTGCTGCATTGGTTGCCGCAGGGGCAGGTGTGCCGATCGCAAAGCATGGCAATCGATCATTTACTTCCCGAAGTGGAAGTGCTGATGTCCTCGAGGCACTCGGAGTGGAAATCGATCTTACACCTGAAAGGATGGGGGAAATCCTCGAAGAGGTAGGGATTGTCTTTATGTTTGCCCCTCTCTTGCACCCAGCGATGCGTCACGTTGCTCCGGTCCGTCGAGCGCTAGGAATCACCACCATCATGAACGTCCTCGGACCTCTCACCAATCCAGCGGGAGCTCTTCGGCAGGTCATGGGTGTTTCTGACCCGCGCATACGTGGTCTCGTGGCGAGAGGACTACAAGAAATTGGACACTTACGAGCTTTCGTCGTGTATGGTGATCCAGGCATGGACGAAATCAGTCCATCAGGAGTTACGTACATCTCGGAGTTATCAGATTCTGGAATACTTGAATACCAAGTGACACCAAAGCAACTGGGGCTCGAACCGGCTGCTCTCGAGTCTCTTGCTGGTGGTGAACCCGAGGATAACGCTCTGGTTATCCAGCAGGTTCTAGAAGGAAAAGAAGGTGGGGCGCGAACGGCTGTTGTGCTTAATGCAGCAGCAGCGATCGCGGTGGCTGATCAATCAACTTCGCTGCAAGAAGGGGTCAAGCTTGCTGAATCCAGTATCGATTCTGGTGCCGCTTTTGATGCACTGGAACGCCTAAGGATAGCGAGCAATCAGTGACCAAGGTTGAAGGTCAGCTCAAAAGGGCATCTTCAATACTTCCGGATGACGCCGACTACCACTCCTTGAACCTGAACTTCATCTGCGTCGACCATGATTGAGCCCATCGTTTGATTTGCTGGCTGCAGCCGGATCTGGTTCCCATCCTCTCGGTATAACTTCTTTACTGTAGCAGATTCACCCGATACGAGAGCTACGACCATTTGTCCATCCTCAGCGCTCTGCTGCGCTTGCACGACTATATAGTCTCCATCCCGGATTTGCTCCTCAATCATCGAGTTACCCTCAACCCGGAGCACATAGTTGTCTTTTCTTTGTCGGACCATATCCGGTGGCACAGTAAGTGTTTCATTATCGGCCACGGCTTCGATCGGGAGTCCGGCTGCGACTGCACCGAGGAGGGGAAGCTCAACAGAGGGTTCTCCGTTATTCTGGCTTAAGAGCTCGACTGAACGACTCTCATTATAGGACTTCCTTATGTAGCCTTTGCGCTCCAGATTGCTAAGATGCTCGTGAACTGTTGCGAGTGAAGAATACCCGAAGGATTGTGCGATCTCCTCAAAGCTCGGTGCATACCCTCTGTCGCCAATGAAGTCTCCGATATAGTCGAGGATTTCTTTCTGACGCTTTGTCAGGGGCATGGTTCGTACCCTCCGTAGGGTCAATAACCCGAATAAGTACCGAAGTAAGGATACCCGAACGTTGCCCGAAACGCAATGTACTGACTCGCTTCCCGGCATCCTAGCGGAGATCGTGGAAAAGAAGCGCAGAGAAGTCATCGCACTTAGACCTCAGGCCAATCGGCTTGAGGCAGCGGTGAGCAATTCCCCGGTTGTCCGAGACTTTCTGGGTGGAATTACATCCTTTGAACACGTGTCCCTTATTGCTGAATGCAAACGACGCTCTCCTGGTGCTGGGCTGATTCGGCCGGACCTCGAATTGGATACTGTCTCGCGATTGTATGAGGAGGGAGGGGCAGCCGCATTGAGTGTTCTTACCGATGCTCCTTACTTCGGTGGCTCTCTTGAAGATTTACGAGTTGTGCGAGAAACAACCAGCCTGCCAATCCTGCGGAAGGATTTCACACTTGATCCTTTGCAAATTTTGGAGGCTCGGGTTGCTGGAGCAGATGCTGTTCTGCTCATAGTTCGTATTTTGGACGATGAGGTTCTTCAGAGATTGATAGCAGAAGCTGAAGCGCTCGGTATGGCAGCTCTCGTTGAAGTTCATGATGAGCATGAGCTGAAGCGGGCTTTGGAGATAGGGGCGGGGATCATTGGCATAAACAATCGAGACCTTGCGACCTTTACGACTGACTTGGATACGACAATTCGGCTACTGGAGGGAGTACCAGAAGATATCTTCGTCGTATCGGAAAGCGGGATCCGCGTTCCGGAAGACGTAGATAGACTTGGTAGGGTAGGTGTCGATGCGGTGTTGGTCGGAGAATCATTACTTAGAGCTTCTGATCCTGGAGCTGCTGCACAGGAGTTAGTGCAGATCCCAAGGGCCGAGAGATTCCGTGGCTGATCGGCCGCTCGTCAAGATTTGCGGTTTGCAGCGGAGAGAAGATGTCTTACTCGCTGACGAACTTGGAGCAGACTTTCTCGGGTTCATTCTCTCCGCAGGATTCTCCCGGACGTTGCCCCTGCACGAAGCCAGATTCCTCATCGAAAATATACATTCCTCAAAGGTTGCCGTTCTTGTAGACGAGAACCCAGAGGATTCGGTAACCGCTGCTGAAGAGATTGGAGCAGCCATTTTACAGCTGCATGGTGACGAACCCCCCAGAGTAATCAAGGAGTTACGTAACCGAGGAGATTGGCTCATTTGGAAGGTGATTCGAGCGAAGTCTATGGATGACATCCGCCGCATCGTGGATGCTTGTGGTAACTTGGTGGATGGATTCCTGGTTGAGGGCTGGAAAGAAGGGGTTATTGGAGGGGGGGGTGTTAAGCTGGACCTTGATCCGAGCGGTATCCATGAGCTTCTACCTGCTGAGACTCAATTCATTCTTGCAGGAGGCCTGACGCACGAGAACGTGGCAGAGGCGGCAGCTAGTTTTCAACCAGACATATTGGATGTTTCATCAGGTGTCGAGTCACTGCAGGGTTGCAAGGACCCTGAGCTGATGCACCACTTTATTGAAATGACTAGAGCGATTCAGAAACAAGAATCACGAGTGACTTCTCTCACACCCCGTGGAGACATTCTAGGTGAGCACTGAAACATCTACTCCAATGAACCGATTCGGCCCCTTTGGGGGCCGATATGTTCCGGAAACTCTAATCGGAGCCCTAGATGAACTTAGTAGTGCTTACGATGAGGCTGTCTCAGACCAGAGTTTCTCCTCTGAAGTGGACTCCCTGCTCAGGGATTTCGGAGGTCGTCCGACTGCCCTTTACCATGCTGAGCGCCTAGGGGAGGCTGCAGGACACCCCTCGGTCTATTTGAAACGGGAAGACCTCAACCATACGGGTGCTCACAAGATAAACAACACGATCGGTCAGGCGTTGCTAGCTATTAGAATGGGTAAGCGCCGCATCATCGCCGAGACTGGTGCTGGACAGCATGGGGTTGCAACCGCGACTGCATGTGCCCTATTCGATTTGGAATGTATCGTGTACATGGGTGAGGAGGATGTTGAGCGTCAGGCCCTAAACGTTTATCGCATGAAGCTTCTGGGAGCTGAAGTCAGAGCTGTGGGCTCGGGTACACGCACACTCAAGGATGCGACCAATGAAGCGATCCGTGATTGGGTAACAAATGTAGAAACGACCCACTACATCATAGGGTCAGTTGTGGGACCAGACCCGTTTCCTCGAATGGTAAGAGATTTCCAGGCAGTTATCGGGCGCGAGACACGAGAGCAGATTCTCGAAATTACCGGTAGACTTCCGTCCGCTGTTTTCGCATGCGTGGGAGGAGGTTCGAATGCCATAGGGATATTTGACTCATTCCTCTCGGACAAAGAGGTCCGGTTGATTGGTGTAGAAGCTGCTGGTACTGGCATTGAAACGGGTCAACATGCAGCATCTCTTTCGGTAGGTAAGCCGGGTGTCCTCCATGGCTCATTCAGCTATCTGCTACAAGATGAAGATGGGCAGGTGTCACCGGCACACTCGGTTTCCGCGGGGCTCGACTACCCAGGGGTTGGTCCAGAACACTCCTACCTAAAGGATATAGGTCGCGTAGAGTATACCGCAGTTACAGATCAAGATGCGCTCGACGCATTTCACCGACTTGCTGAACTAGAAGGAATTATTCCAGCATTGGAGTCTGCTCATGCCATTGCTTATGTCCTTGAGGTTGCTGCTAGATACCGAGATGGTGGTCCTCTCGTAGTTTGTCTCTCTGGAAGGGGAGATAAGGATGTGTCACATGTCGCCCAGATCGAGGGTAATGAACCTCTTATCTGATGAGTCACATGGATAACGGGTACATGGAAAACGGAAGAGGGACACTTTAGTTGAGCTCTAACAAAGTCTCCCAACTATGGATGATGATGTCTTGATTTCGAAGAGTTTTAAGTTGCTAGGATCAGAGGGAAGAACGGCACTAATACCATATTTGACCTCCGGCTATCCTAATCGTGATGCGACAGTTCCGCTGCTCGAACGGCTTAAGGATGTTGGTGCCGATATTATCGAATTAGGTATCCCTTTTTCCGACCCATTGGCAGACGGTCCTACGATCCAGCGTTCATCGTTCACGGCCCTAGAAAACGGAACTACAGTTGCCTCAGTCTTGGATGACCTCCGAACATTTCGGGATGGGAATGACCTCCCGATCGTGCTCTTCAGCTATCTGAATCCGATACTGGCTTATGGGCTGGAAGCATTTCTTTCTGACGCAGTTAGCGCTGGCGCGGACGGTATTCTTTTGACGGACCTGCCGACTGGAGCTGACCCCGAAGTGGAGGCGAGAATTTCAGAGTCTTCGCTCGCACTAATTCGGCTCATCGCTCCTACCACTCCATTTGAACGAATTCCTAAAGTGACTCGTGGAGGATCTGGTTTTGTGTACTACATTTCCCGAACTGGAGTGACAGGAGCACGTGTGAAACTACGCGAGTCACTCGCAGAAGAATTGGATCAGATTCGCTCCGTTGTCTCATTGCCAGTGGCGGTAGGATTCGGGATATCAACACCCGAACAGGCAGCGTCAGTTTCTGGACTAGCCGATGGTGTTGTCGTGGGTAGTGCCCTGATCGAAGCTATAGACAAGGGTGGGATTGATGGAGGTGCCGATTTTCTCCATAGCATCCGGATAGGAATGGACAGCGGCTGACTTCCCAAAATAATCTTCGTAAGGGTAGGGATCCGAAGTTGGTTACCGAATAATATTTCTTTTAGCCTGCTTGGATTTCTCTAGTAGACTCACATTCGACATATTTGTGTGTGAGCAAAATACTTCACCCGATCATAGAGGCTGCCGTTGAAGGGCGGTTGCCAGATTGGAGCACGGTGAGTTTGGCACGCCATGAACACATGATGCGTGTCTCGTCGCTACTAGGTAATTGGGCGGAATCTCTTCATCTCTCAGAGGTTGACACGGCTCGCTGGCGAGCCAGTGGATGCCTCCACGATGCACTCCGGGAAGACGATCCCGAAACACTTCGGCCCAAAATTCCTTCCAGTTTCAGAAACTGGAAGCCCGACATGCTTCATGGCCCCGCGGTCACAGAGAAACTGCGCTCGGAAGGGATGCTAGATGACGAATTACTCTCAGCAATTGCCTATCACAGCGTGGGTCATAAGTCCCTAAGTAGACTTGGCCGGGCATTATATAGTGCAGATTTCTTGGAACCTGGGCGGAAGTTTAGGGTGGAGTGGTGTGAGAGCTTGCGTGCACGCATGCCCGGGGAACTCGATGAAGTCACTACGGAAATTGTTGCTGCCAGAATCTCTTATACTATTAAGCATGGTTTGGAGCTTTATTCTGAGAGCGTCGGTTTCTGGAATGCCCTGGTGAACGGTAATTGAAGCTACTTATTCGGCTGCTGTTGGTGGGCATCTCGCTTTTCATAGTACTAATGGTGGTAAGAATATTGCTCAGCCTGCCAGAGGGGTCGGCTCCATTCGTTGAGGCGACTGCCATCAACCAACCTGTAGTGGATAGGCGAGTAACGGTGGAGGTTCTGAATGCTGGTGGTGTTTCAGGGGTAGCCCGAGAGGCTACCGCCGCCCTTCGTTCAGCTGGTTTTGACGTGGTCTCTTTTGGGAATGCAAGATCTTTTGACCAGGTGGAATCCGTAGTTGTAGATAGAATCGGTGATCCTAACCCTGCGCTTTCAGTTGCGTCTGTACTCGGAATTCGTAATGTCCGCAGCGAGCCAGATTCCAATTTGTATCTCGATATCTCAGTGCTACTTGGTAGCCAATGGCTACTGCCCGTAGATAGCATCCAGTCTGAGGAACCCACCACGGTGTGGTGGGACCCCTGGAGTTGGCTGCAACGCTAGAACACTATTAGGGCTTCCATAGGTAGATAGGATCAATGTCTTCATTATGTCTAAGAACAAGAAAGAGGGGACTAGTGCTAGAGTCTGAGCAGCGATTGCTGGTGGTGTGTTGATCTCGGCTGAGGAGCAGCCTAATGCGGTGGTCGAATGGGTCAAATCCATTCTTATCGCTTTAATACTTTTCTTTTTCCTTAGGTCCTTTCTGTTACAAACTTTTGTCATCACATCTGGATCGATGGAAGAGACTTTACTTGTGGGTGACATGCTGGTTGCTAACAGAGCTTCCATCGGATCCCGGATACCATTCACTGACGTCCGCATCCCAGGGTACTCGTCGCCGAAGAGGGGTGACGTAATCGTGTTTGATCCACCGCACGAAACTGAGATTAAACTGGTAAAGCGTCTAATAGGCATGCCTGGTGACACATTAGAGATGCAGGATCAGGTGCTATTTCTGAATGGAGAACGTCTGGATGAACCCTATGTGAAGCACACAAACCGTCAGGATGAGGTAGGGATGCCTCCCTGGATGGAGTGGCAGCCAGACTACCTATTAGCGGGAGTAGATCGGTCGACCTATACCCCTACCAGAGATAATTGGGGACCCATCGTAATTCCTGAGGACCGCTACTTCATGCTGGGTGACAACCGTGAAACGAGCCTCGATTCAAGGTATTGGGGGTTGTTAGAGGGTTGGCGGCTAGAGGGACGAGTGGTTTTCACGTACTTCTCTTACAACAGGGATTCCTTCAGACCATTTCCTTGGCTACGAGAAATCAGGTGGGATCGTATTGCTCGAACGATCGACTAACGAACAGAGCTTTTACTGATCAGTTCTATTACACCTACACTTCCCGTTTTCTAGGCTTCTCCAGCTGGACCAGCGTATGGGCTTTCAGTTGCCCACACGCAGCATCAATGTCACGTCCCCGGGTTTCTCGTATAGCTGCAGGAACCCCCTGTTTATTGAGACTTTCAGCAAAGTTCTTGATTCGGTGATGCTCTGACGGCTCCCAGTTCTGGTCTGGAATTGGATTGAAGGGTATCAGGTTAACGTAGGCTTCGACGCTCCGGGCTAGTTCCACCAGAGGGTCTATGAGCTCTGAGGCATCATTCACCCCGCGGATCATCGTGTATTCGAAAGTGATCCGCTTTCCCCCTGATTGGTTAAACCGCTTCAGCGCGGAAAGGACTTCGGGAAGAGGATGTCTCTTCTCCAAGGGAATGAGACTTAAACGCAGTTCACTTATCGGCGCATGAAGGGAAAGAGCTAGTCGAAATTGTTCAGGTCGTTCTGCGAGTTCTAGGATGCCGGGGACCACCCCGACTGTCGAAACAGTAATCCTCCGCGCACCGACAGCGTATCCTTGGTTCAAGATTGAGAGAGAGTCATGGAGTGCCTTCCGGTTTGAGAAAGGCTCCCCCATACCCATGTATACTATGTTCGAGATCGTGGTCCCCAGATGATGCTCAGCCC
>CAWVZF010000046.1:0-15239 GCA_963934665.1 uncultured bacterium
ACTATTTATCAGTGAGTTGGTGGTGGGTATCACTTATCCTCCTCATACTGGACTTACTCCGGATGAGTACCGCGGAGATCCTCCTCCTCTTCGCCTCCCGGTAGGGTCTAGCCTCATTTTTGAGGGACAGGCCAGCCGGGCGCTCTCAGAGGTAGATCTAAGAGACTCTCTCGGGGTCATTGTTGCTGAACTCACCATTGATTCTGAAGGCTTCGGTGGGATTTGGCACCCAAGAAGCAGTGGGCTATTCGATTGGTCGATGTCGGACAGTCAAGGCAATCCACCAGAGATTCAGCCTGAACCCATTCATCTAACATTGGTTCCTGACTCGGCCCCCCATATCACTATTCCACTTCCGGGCCAGGATACCATCCTTTCACTGAATCTTCAGCAGCCACTCATTATTGAGGCGAGTGATGATTATGGACTCAATCGCATCGAGCTCGTCGCCTATAGGGTGACTCAATTCGGTGAACGTAATGAACCAGTAGCCCAGGGTATCGACTTGGGAGGGACACGCGCAGCCCTGGCACGTCCCCTACTGGATCTTACGACATGGGGTCTGCTACCCGGCGATACCGTGAGGTATTTCGCCCGTGCCGTCGATAACTCGCCGGCTGAGCAGATTTCTACTACTCAGGAATACGTACTATTCATGCCGATAGCCTCAGAGTTACAGCGCGCTGCGGAGGAACAGCTTGAGGCAACTGCTGAACGTCTCGAGGAACTCGCAGCTGAGGCTGCCCGGCAGGCCGAGGAAAACCGTGATTTAGCCCGCGAGGCAGCTGCACAACGGGAAATTGAAGAAGCCAGTGCTGCTGACGAGCAGGGTCGCCCTGACTTCGAGGAGCGCCAGGATCTGCAGCGGGCTCTCGAGGATCAAAGGCAACTCACTGACCAAGTTGACTCTTTGCAAGCAGAGTTGGCAGAACTTGAACGAATCATGGAAGAGGCAGGGCAATCGGACCCTGAGTTGGCCAGGGACCTGGAAGAACTCCAAGAGTTGTTAGAACAACTCAATGATAGTGATCTCCAAGAGCGCATGGATGAGCTGGCACAGTCACTTCAAGAGGATGATTTAGAGCGCGCGAATGAGTCACTTGACCAGCTTTCACAACAGCAAGAAGAGTTCCGAGAACGACTTGAAGAGTCACTTGAACGCTTCCGCCGTGCGGCGGTAGAGCAAGATTTTAGGGCCACCACGCGCGAAGCTGAGGAGCTTGCCCGGCAAGAGCGAGCCCTTGCGGATGCTATGAGAGAAGAAGATGACCCCGATCTTCGTCCACGCCAGCAGGCAGAACTGAGGGATCGTGCGGAAGATCTTGATTCTCGGATGAAGCGGTTAGAAGAACGGCTCCTGGAGTTAGATGAGCGAGAGGCCAGCGCCGGCGTGAATCAGGCTCAACAGTCAATGCAGCAGGCACAGGCTGAGATGGGAGAAGCTCAGGAGAAGGCGACTCAGGGTCGGAATCAGGAGGCAGGCGAGGAGGCTGATCAAGCGGCTGCCGCGATGGAGCAAGCTTCTAGGGAACTTCAGGCGGCACTAGATGATATGGCCCAACAACAGTCAGAAGCGACACAGGCTGCTCTAGAACAGACCGCAGACGACGCTTTGTCATTAGCTCGTCGCCAAAGTGAGTTGGGAGAGCAAATGCGAGGTGCAAGCCAAGAACAGGTCGCCGGCATGCGTGGAGAGGAAGCTTCTTTACTCCAAGGAGTGGAGAATATGGCGAGGAGCTTACAGGAGGGGACTGACGGAGCTTTTGGCGGCAACCCAGCACTTGCAGCCCAGATGGGTCAAGCGATGGAGTCGATAGAGAACACAATACAAGCCATGGGAGGACGTAGAGGATCTATGCCCTCGCCCTACGCCCAAGCAGAGCAGACTGTCGGACAGCTAAATCGGCTGGCTTTGATGGCCATCGCATCAGCCGAACAGATGGGTCAAGCGCAGCAGCAGTCAGGTGAAAACGCGGCGGAACAGCTTGAGCAACTGGCTCAGGAACAGGGCGAGGTCATGAATCAGACCGGACAGCTCATGCCGATGGAGTTAGGACAGCAAGCTATGGCGCAGCAGATGCAGGAGCTTGCAGCAGGCCAGGAGTCGATCGCATCCGATTTAGGAGACCTTGCAGAGCAGCCGGGTTCCAATGAAGAGACGCTAGGCGACCTAGAGCAGATGGCTCAAGAGGCTGAAGCACTTGCTCAAGCGATGGTTGAGGGTCGACTGACTCCGGAAACAGTCCGCCGCCAGGAGCGGCTGTTCCACCGCCTGCTGGATGCCGGACGGTCTTTGGAGAGAGAGGAATTCTCGGAGGAACGGGAATCCGAGCAGCCGGGTGTATTCGAGCGTGGAGAAATCATGCCGCTGACTCCGGATCAACTTGGGGCACTGCGTTATCAACTCCCAGACTCGGACCAACTTCAGCGCCTGAGTCCTGCCGTGCGCCAGCTTGTGATTCAGTATTTTGAGCGGTTGAACCGAGGAGGCGCTGAGCCCGGAGGTAGAAGGTGAGCCGCCAAGGAATTACACGAACTATTTTTGTATGGATCATCGTTGCTCTTGTGTTCCCGCTTGCTATTCAAGCTCAGGGTCGGCGAGGAAGTGAAGAGAGTCGCTTACTCAGGGATGCGGCGGCTCTTGAATCACGTGGTGACTACGAGCGCGCAGAGATGGTACTTCGGCGGCTATTAGACATCGATCCTAGCTCAACGGGTGGCATCTTCGCACTGGAGAGAGTGTTCCGTGCACAAGGCAAGCCTGAGAAGATTTTGCCAGTAGTAGACATATTCATTGATACCAACTCTTCTGCTTCGGGCGTCCGCTACGTAAAGCTCCGAGTCCTGGCGGATCTTGATTCGCTTGAAGCGCTTGAGGCAGAAGCGGCTCATTGGTTCGAATCCGACCCCGGAAGTGAAGAGCCATATCGCGAGGTGGCCCGAGTATATGAGGATGTGTTCGGTGTGGATCGAGCTATTGAGACACTGAGGATTGGACGTGAGGCTACGGGTAGAGACAATGCTTTAGCCTTGGAAATGGGGGACCTGTTAGCGGCAGCTGGAGTGGTGGACTCAGCAATAGAAGAATGGGCGACTGCCGTTGGGGAAGACGGAGGTCAAGCATCCGGTATTGTTAGGCGGATCGAGGAACTTGAAGACGGAAAGGAAGATGCTGGTCGCCAACTGGTAGATCTTCTTGCCACCTCAGGTGTTGTCGCACGCCAACGCGCTGGAGCTCGTATTGCCCTAGACCTTGGCCTAGAGGACGTGGCTCTTGAACTCTCCCGCAACGTAGCGAGTGATCTTGAAGGCCGGACCCGAGAGATTTTTCTATCTGAGGTGGCAAGAAGAGCTCGTGAAGCAGGTCTTTCCCTACCTGCGTCTTGGGCATATGAAGAACTGGGTCGAGGTGCTTCAACACCCTCAGAGCGTCGTCAATTTGACCAACGTATTATAGATGTGGCGCTTGTTGCCGGAGATACTGCTGCCGCGCTCGAAGCCCAACGAAGGGTAGCTAACTCATTTTCACTTGAATCTATAGATCGCCGCAGAGCTACGGCCCAAGTGATCCGCCTAGAAAGTGCTCGTGCCGATCCATCTCGGCTGACACAACTCCTCCAGGATTTCCGCGATGAATTTCCGGATGCCCCGGAGCTGGACGATCTTGCAGCGACCGTTGCCAAAGGCCTGCAGGTACGAGGTGATCTTATGGGTGCGGCGGCAGTTCTAGATGGGATTGAGGGTCCTCAGAGTGGACTTGAGCGGGCATACCTTATGCTTGATATGGGTGAGATTGCAGAAGGGCGGCGTGCGTTATTAAGTGTGATTGAGGGGCTCCAGCCGACGGAGGCTACGGATGTGATCCAGTTCGTAGGTCTTCTGGGTCGGCTTTCTGAAGAGGCAGCTGACGTTCTTGCGCGAGCCGGAGTCCTAGCTCATCGAGGCATAGTGAACGAAGCCGTGAACCTTTTAGTTGATGGAACTGATGAACTAGGGGCTAAGGAGCACCCATCACTGCTTGCTGAAGCCGCTCGGATCGCGGATCGTGGCAAAGCTTTTGAACAAGGTGCTTTTATACGAACCAGACTGATTTCTGAATACCCAGAGGCACCGGAACTTGGTGATGCCGCTTTGGCGTTGGCACGCTATCGAGCACGCACGCCCGATGGGGTTGAACAGGCGATTGCCATCCTAGAAGAGTTGATCACAACCCGGCCCAATGCAGCTGTCGTGCCGGATGCACGGGTAGAGTTGGAGAAACTCAAGGGTGTATGAAATGAGGAGAGGATATCTAGGCGTTCTTCGCAAGATTGGTTATGACAGAAATGCGCGGCTGATATTAATCCGTTCGGTTAGCACACTGCTTCTCGTCATGATTATACTTGCCGGTCTCAGTATGAGGTCTGTGCAAGCTCAATCTCTTTTGGTTCCGATGGATCGGGAGCAGCAAAATCATCTCCGTGCGTATGGATTAGCGTACTGGACGCTAGAACAGGAAGAGAAAGCAGAATGGCTCCTGAATTATAGGGGTGGCTCCTTTCTACTACCTGACCTTCCTGCAGTCCGGCGGGAAGCTGCATACCGAGGTGTATCGATTACTGGAGTCGATGCCCCTGCCGAAGCCCGAATTCGTGCTGCAATCGAAGGGGCTAATATGGAAGCTGTGCCTCTCGAACAAGCACCTAAAGTGGCGATTTATACGCCGCCCAATTCGACCCCCTGGGATGACGCTGTAACAATGGTACTGGAGTATGCGGGAATCCCATACGAGACGATCTGGGACTATGAAGTTTTGGAAGGAAACCTCGATGATTACGAGTGGATCCATTTACATCATGAAGATTTCACAGGGCAGTACTCAAAGTTTTACCTCACATACGCCGGTGCCCCTTGGCTCCAGGAAGAGGTGGCCCGCAACCAAGAGGTAGCGAGAGCGGGAGATTTCGCCGATGTACCGGAACTCAAGAAGCATATAGCCCTGAAGATCCGCACTTATGTAGAGAATGGAGGGTTTTTGTTTGCGATGTGCTCGGCAACCGAGACACTGGAGTTGGCACTTGCTGCATTTTCAGTTGATATCGCTGCTGCTTATTCGGATGGTACGCCTCCCGACGCTGATGCTACGAGCAAGCTAAATTGGGTCGCTGCGATGGCTTTCGAGAATGGTGATGTTCAGATCGCTCCGTCCATAAATGCGTTTTCGGATATTGATGCGCATCAGGTGAACACGCCTTGGCGGAAGGAGTTGGGTGTGTACACTCTGTTTGATTTTTCGGCAAAGTTTGACCCTGTCCCTACGATGCTGACCCAGAACCATGAGTCCGTGCTGCCTGATTTCTATGGACTCACCACTTCATTTCGAGAGGATCGTCTAAAGTCTGGTACTGTTGTACTTGGTCAGGAGGGAGTGTGGGCGAAATATCTACATGGCAACTTTGGTGAAGGGACATGGACCTATTTCGGCGGTCATGATCCGGAGGACCCAGAACATCAGATCGGGGATCCACAGACTGATCTGGCACTCTATCCGAATTCACCAGGCTATAGACTAATCCTCAACAACGTTCTTTTTCCAGCGGCGAAGAAGAAGAAGCTCAAGACGTGACATCGCTTTACGCCGCCGTAGTGGACTAATGGCGTCTGGCGGCAATCTACCAGAGGGGTTTCCGGCGCGTTCGTCTGATGAGCGAGTTAGTGGGAAAGATGGATTCGAGTCAGAGGAAGAAAGCGACTCGACGGGAAGTAGTGCACGGAATGCGTTAACACTCTCACCTGCCTCTCAGGCTACGATACGGGCCGAAATCGAAAGGGCGGGCGGACGTGAAGTTTGCTTCTTAGCTGAAATAGATGATGTGCGGGTGATTCAGGACCCTAGAGCGGTCGCTCGGGGGAACTTCGGGGCAGTTTTGGTTGCGGCCCGGGATGCACCGATGGGTGGAGTTATGCTGCACAATCACCCTAGTGGAGATCTTGAGCCGTCAGATGCGGATATGCGCATAGCAGGACAGCTCTACGATCAGGGTGTTGGTACGGTGATCGTAGATAATGCTGCAAGGCATCTGTATGTGGTTGTCGAGCCACCAAAGCCCAAGGAACGAGTTGCTCTCGACCCGGTCGAACTAAGTGATCTTCTCGCACCGGGTGGCCCCTTATCAGAATCGCACGATGCATTTGAAGATCGACCGGGACAGCGAGAAATGCTTGAGGTCGTTGCGCATCAATTCAACAATGGTGGTGTGGCGATCATCGAAGCTGGAACGGGGACAGGGAAATCATTGGCCTATCTACTTCCGGCAGCTCACTGGTCTCAAAACAATAAAGAACGCACGGTCATCTCAACGAACACCATCAACTTGCAGGAGCAACTCACCACCAAAGACCTTCCATTGGTGCGGGCACTTGGTAGTGACGTTGAATGGGCCCTGGTAAAGGGCCGCGGTAACTATGTCTCTATTCGAAGGGCGCTTCTTGCTTCGGAGGCGCAACGTTCTCTTTTCGAAGACGACCGGTCTGACGAGATGGCAACTCTTCTTGCCTGGCTAGAGACAACCACAGATGGCTCGCTTTCAGACCTTCCATTTACTCCGGAACCAGAGACATGGGAGGAGGTTCGGAGTGACCCTGATATCTGTCTTAGAAGTCGGTGCCCCCATTTCCAGGAGTGCCACTATCAACAGTCTCGGAGAAAGGCAGCATCAGCCGAACTGCTGATAGTGAACCATCATATGCTTTTTACAGACCTTGCTGTTAGGCGAGCGACGTTGAACTGGAAGGCTTCTGCGGTGCTGCCATCATACAACCGCATTGTTGTAGACGAAGCGCACAACATAGAGGATGCGGCGACATCACATCTCGGCGTTGAAGTGACAAGGCGAGGGCTGTATCGGTTGCTCTCTCGCTTAGAAAGAAGTGGCAGAGGAGTTCTGCCAGCAATTTACGATCAGATCACAACGGGTGCGGAGCAGGGGAGAGAGTTACAGGAGCGAATCGAGACACGCATTAGGCCAGCACTTGTCCAGGCCAGATTAGAGGTCGAGGGATTCGTAGATGCCATAGAGCAAATCCTTCCTTCAGGTAAGAGTACGATACGCATTGGTTCTTCCGGGGTGGGTGAGCCAGCGGAGAGAGGTGAGGTGGGTGAGCAACTGAGTGCTTCACTCAACGCCCTGGCTGCTTTGGGGCGCGAACTTAGTGAGTTAGAGGCTCGTATCGAACTTGACGAGAATATATCAGATCGCCTTGAGGGGAGACTCCTTGATCTTCGAGCGATTAGACGAAGGCTTGCAGCAGCACGGCATGGATTGGGGCTCGTACTCACTCCAGGAGAGAAAGCAGGCGGCTATGTTCGATGGCTGGAGCTTCGAGGACGAGGCAAGAGATCCAACCTAGTCATGGCAGCAGCTCCGATTGACCTAGGTGATCTTCTTGTAGAGTCCCTCTTTTCGCGCATGGAAACGACGATTTTGACATCAGCGACACTTGCTACAAGGAAGAATTTCAGTTTTCTAAGGAAGCGAATAGGTCTACATAAGGAACAGCTTGCTAAATATGATGTAGATTATGAGATAAATGATCGTATCATATTGTCACCATTTAACTTCCAGGATCAGACAATACTCGCAGTTCCAACTGACCTTCCGTCTGTAGAGGAAGGATCCGGTGAGTTCTACAAAGCTATGGGAGAGGTTACAGAACAGGTGGCTACACTGAGCGATGGTGGCCTGTTTATGCTATTCACTTCACACGCAGCGCTCGCACATGTAGGAGAAGTACTCAGACTTACGGGAGTAGACTCTAGGTGGCCACTTTTCATCCAAGGGGAAGATGACAGGCATCGTCTTCTCCAACGTTTTGTAGAGCACGGCCGTGGCATACTGCTTGGTACCGCTTCATTCTGGGAAGGTGTGGATGTTCCCGGTGACCCTCTGCGTGGGCTCATAATTCAAAAGTTGCCCTTTAAAGTTCCGACCGAACCGGTCACAGCGGCTCGTATGGAGGCGATCCAAGGAGCCGGACAAGATGGATTCCAAGAATATATGTTGCCGCACGCAGCACTTCGTTTGAAGCAGGGTTTTGGCAGGTTGATCCGTTCGAAATCTGATCGAGGTGCGGTGGTCCTCTTGGACGACAGACTAGTCACAAAACGATACGGTCATTACCTACGTAATTCGCTTCCCGGACCGACTTTGGTTAAGGGTGCCTGGTCTGACGTACAACGAAGGCTGAAGGCATTTTATAGACAAGTGTAAGCACACACAGAAGTTTCATGGTTACGCTAGGGAGGACAGATGCCCTAAGCGTTTTTCGTATATAGCTTTGAGCAGTTTATTCGAATCCCTATCTCAGGATGAGCGAAATTAAGATGATTGAAACAACTCCTACTAAGCTTGTGTGTATAGGTCGTAATTATGCAAAACATGCTGCTGAACTCGGGGGTGTTGTTCCTGAGGAGCCTCTGATCTTCTTCAAACCACCGTCTTCACTGATCCGTACCGGTGAGCCAATTGTCATCCCAGATGGTGTTGGCCGTGTCGATTTCGAGGGTGAGATCGCAGTTGTTATAGGGGAGGCTACTAGGAATGTTGGAGCGGAGGATGCTTGGGATGTGGTGCAGGGCATAGCTCCTCTCAACGATGTGACTGCGAGGGATCTACAGAGAAAGGATGATCAGTGGGGTCGCGCAAAGGGTTTCGACACATTTTGTCCAGTAGGAGCGATGGTACATGTAAACGAAGTGGACTTGAGTAACCTGTCTGTCATCACGCGAGTAAACGGTGAGCTACGCCAACAGGGGCACGTGGAAGACCTTGTCTTCTCGATTCCCACCCTTATCGAATATATCTCGGGAATAATGACGCTAGAGGTTGGAGATCTCATCGCAACTGGGACCCCAGAGGGGGTGGGCCCACTTTCGGTCGGTGATACTGTAGAAGTGGAAGTGGGTGGTGTTGGTACGGTGTCAAACACGGTGATCGCGGATAACTAAGTGTATACCAATCGAAGTTTCTCGGCCCTCCCTGACTTTCCGCTCGCCGATATGGTGAGGGTCCAGAAGAATCTTGAAAATAAGGGTGTTGATGTCATCAATTTAGGTGCAGGTGATGCCGATCTCGATCCACCACCGCCTGTGGTCGATCGTATGTGTCAGGCCGTGAGTGAGACAGCTTACTCTCGCTACCCATTCCAGGCTGGTCTCTCGTCCCTTCGTGAGGCCATAGCAGCGTGGATGGAGGACCGATTCGGAGTGATTGTTGACCCTTGGAAGGAAGTGCTCCCGCTCATCGGGTCAAAAGAAGGGATCGCTCATCTTCCCTTCGCATTGCTTGACGATGGGGACGCTGCAGTCATTCCTGACCCAGGCTATCAGGCCTATGTCGGTAGCGTGACGCTTGCAGGAGGCGAGCCTCTACTGATACCCCTCCGTGCTGAAAACAACTTCTTGATTCCATTAACCGATATATCGGGTGAGATCGCTAACAGAGTCCGAATCTTATACCTCAATTACCCTAATAACCCAACAACTGCAGTTGCACCGGACGACTATTTTGAGCAGGCGATTGCATACTGTGCGCAACACGAGGTGGTTCTAGCTCACGACCATGCCTATTCAGAGATAGCTTTCGATGGGTATCATCCTAGGAGTGTACTTGAGTTTAAAGGAGCAAAGGACGTAGCGATTGAATACCACTCATTCTCAAAGACTTATAACATGACCGGATGGCGCCTTGGCTGGGCCGTTGGAAATCCCGATCTCATCTCGATCCTTTCGAAGGTGAAATCGTTTCTCGATACCGGACAATTTTTAGCAGTTCAAGCAGCTGGGGCGGCGGCGCTTGCTTGCTGGAAAGAGTGGGTTCCAGGAAATGTCGCAACATTTCAGAAAAGACGTGACACGGCAGTCCAGGAGCTTCAGAATGTGGGGTTCGACATATCCCCTCCACATGCCACCATGTATCTATGGGTGCCTGTTCCCACAGAGGAGTCATCAGAGGATTTTGCAGCACGTGCCCTTGAAAATGAGGGAGTCGTCGTTCTTCCAGGGAGTGCCCTCGGCAGAGGAGGGGAGGGATTCTTCCGTATAGCGTTAACCAGAACCGAGGCTCGTTTAGAGGAAGCAGCCCAAAGATTGGGACACTTGTTATGATAGGTGGCCATGGGTTCCAAGGGATAATCTGGAACTGGGTCGAGATCCAGGACTAGTAATATTCATGGATCAGCGAATGCAGAGGGGAGATCCCAACGGAGTGAAACATTCCAAACGCACCAGGTCCGGATTCAGCTCAAGCCGGGTATGGTGGGTTTGTTTTACAGCTTCCGTAGCGATCCATTTGCTGGCTGTAGCCATTTACCCCTTCTTTGGAAATACCGTCGATATTGAAGCGATTTCTTTTACTTTTCCTAATATTTCGGGTCGCGCTGAGGGGATCCAAGTACTCCGTCTAGTTGAAGTAGCTGATCCGATTGCTTCAGAGCGTCCGGATGACCCAGAAGAGATTGACGAAGTTGATGATCCAGAACCTCCTATGACTCCAGTTCCCATAGAAGGAACTCCGGATCCAGAGTTGGTTCGACCGCCCCCGTCTGGAGCAGAACTTCTGCGACCTAACCTGAGTAACCCGATCCTTTGGGAGGCACTGAGTGCTGGTGTCTTGAATATAACTTTAGAGCAGAGAGAGCAATTGCTGATCGCAAGTGCTCTTGCTCGATGGAGTGACTCTGCAGCGACTTCACTTGCGGCGGAAGCAGCAACTACGGATTGGACATACACGGATGACGACGGGAAGCGTTGGGGAGTGTCTCCGGGTAAGATCCATCTGGGAGATATCACACTTCCTCTGCCGTTCGGTTTTGGGACTGCAGTTGGCAAGCGAGAAGAGGTAAATGCCAGACTCTGGCAGTGGGACGAGCTTTATCGGCAGGGTGTGAGGGCAGAGGTGAATGAGTCCTGGCGAGATAGGGCGGAAGCGATTCGCCGGCGTCGAGACACGGAACGAACTGCAGTACAGCCTGACACGTCGAGCGTTCCTCGCTAGCCGGATTTGGTATATCAGAATGATCAGATGGTACCATATGTAAGGTAGGGCCCCCATCTTACCAGGTTTAATTGCACCGGCACCGGAGCTGCAGTGTCCCAAGAGCTAGCACCACGTCTAAACCCTAGCGCCATCGAGCCTGCCCGATATCAGAAGTGGCAGGAAGAAGGTCATTTCCATGTTTCGGCAGAATCTGTCCTGAAGAAAGGATTGTCTCCTTATGTGATCGTGATTCCGCCACCCAACGTTACAGCTGCGCTACACATGGGGCATGGCCTCAATAGCACGATTCAGGACGTGCTAATTCGGTGGAGAAGAATGCAGGGTCGCGCATCTCTTTGGGTGCCCGGAACTGATCACGCAGGGATCGCGACGCAGAATGTGGTTGAGCGGCGTTTGGCCAGCGCCGGTTCAACCAAAGAGGATTTAGGTAGAGAGGGTTTTGTTGAGGCGATCTGGGATTTTGTGGATAAGACCGGTAACCAGATCGTCACTCAAATAAAATCTCTTGGTGCGTCCTGTGACTGGGATCGGACTCGGTTCACGCTCGATGACAACCTGAGCCGTGCTGTGCGTGAAGTGTTCGTTCATCTCTATGAACAGGATCTTATCTACCGGGGTGAGTACATCATCAATTGGTGTCCCAGATGCCATACTGCGCTCTCGAACGAGGAAGCGGAAGGACAAGATAGCGAAGGTAAGCTATGGCATCTCCGGTATCCGTTGGACACTTCCGCAGCCGAAGCTGCTCGAGCTTCTGTAGATGCGGGAGCTGATGCCGTTGGACGTTTGGATGACGGTCGCTGGTACTTGACGGTTTCGACTACACGGCCAGAAACGATGCTTGGGGATACCGGAGTGGCTGTGCATCCAGAGGATGATCGGTATGCATCGTTAATCGGCTCCAGCATCGAGCTTCCTTTCACTGGTCGTAGGATACCTGTTGTAGCTGATGAACATGTGGATCCGGAATTCGGATCCGGTTTTGTAAAAGTCACTCCGGCACACGACCCGAATGATTTTGAGATAGCAAGCCGAACGGGTCTGGATATCCTCGACGTGATGACTGATGACGCAAAGATGAATAAGAGCGTGCCAAGTGAGTTCCAAGACATGGATCGCTTCGATGCACGTGATGCTGTGCTAGATGGTTTGTCAGAACTCGGTCTTCTGGATGGAGAAGAAGAGTATACGCACGCTGTTCCGCATTGCTACAGGTGTGACACTGTTGTCGAACCCCGCCTGTCTCTTCAGTGGTTTGTGAAGATGAAGCCTTTGGCTGAGCCTGCGCTCCAGGCATCACGTGAAGGGACAGTCACCTTCACCCCAGCTCACTGGAAGGGGGTCTACGAGCACTGGATGGAGAATATCCGAGACTGGTGTATCTCTCGACAACTTTGGTGGGGGCACAGGATTCCAGTCTGGTACTGTGCTTGCGGGGAGCAGATCGTGGCCCGTGAGGACCCAACCGAATGTGTGGCCTGTGGTTCAAATGAACTTGAGCAGGATCCCGATGTTCTTGACACGTGGTTTAGTTCGCAATTATGGCCGTTCTCGGTATTTGGGTGGCCAGAAAAGACTCCAGATCTAGAGGCTTTCTACCCTGGTAACACAATGGTCACCGCGCCTGAGATCCTTTTCTTCTGGGTGGCTCGAATGATCATGATGGGGTACGAGTTTTTTGGAGAACCACCGTTCACAGAGGTGTATCTTCACGGGACTGTTCGAGACATGCAGGGCCGCAAGATGTCCAAGTCACTGGGTAACGGTATCGATCCGCTTGAGGTAGTAAACGCCTACGGTGCAGACGCGATGAGATTCACAATCATCAGCCAGGCAGCGGTGGGGACTGACATCAATCTCGACCACGAGGATGTTGAAGCAACATTCTCTAATGGACGAAACTTTTCTAATAAAATATGGAATGCAGGCCGCTTTGCCCTTTTGAGTCTAGGTGATGCTCCTGTGCACCCGTTGAGTGAGATTGCATCTGATCTTGCGCTTGAAGACCGATGGATTCTGGCTCGATTGGGTCATGCCAGCCGGACGGCTACACGAAACCTTGAGCGGTACCGGCTTCACGAGGTAGCGGACGGTCTCTACCACTTCTTCTGGGGCGAGCTTTGCGATTGGTACCTCGAATTGGTTAAGGACCGGCTTACTCTGGACACTGATGCCAAGTCGCGGGAGGCAGCTCGCTCTACACTCGTGGCGGTGCTGGATGAAGCACTTCGTCTTCTCCATCCGATTGTTCCCTTCGTAACAGCTGAGCTATGGTCACTCCTGCCGTGGCCAGAGGGTTCCAGTCGTCCTGATGATCTTATCATAGCCCCGTGGCCGGATTCAGAGTCTTCTTTTGAAGATCCGATGGCTGAAGATCAAATGGAAGCACTCCGTGAACTCATTACGGAAGTACGCCGGCTCAGAAAAGAATATTCTATCCCGGAAGGGAAGCGGATTGGTATCCATATCTGGGGGGGTGGGCTGGATCTAACAAATACGGTGATGTCACAGTTATCAGCCCTAGAGCGGCTAGCTAGAATAGACCGAGTGATGCCGGAGCCAGGAGCTGGAGTAGGTGCCAATGCAGTGCTAGCCCGAGGTGGTGAACTCTTTATTCCTCTTGAAGGGATCATTGATCTTGATCACGAGCGCACGCGCCTCCGAGAGGAGATTGAAAGGCTTAGCGATCTAATAGTGACCACCTCTAAGAAACTTGAGAATCAGAACTTTGTTTCCAAAGCACCAGAGGAAGTGGTCTCCAAGGAAAAACACAAGCTTTCAAGCTTCAAAGAACGTGCCGCTAAACTCGAGGAGAAATTAGACGCACTTGAGGTTGGAAAATCCTGAGTACTCCGAAGGCAATTTCCCGTCAGCTGCTCATTCAATCTGCCGGTGCAGTCTCAGCGGCGCTTGGGATTACTCTGGCTAGTTCTTGTGCGCAGCAGGGTGCGCCTCCCGGTGGTCCTGAAGATCTTAGGCCTCCGATCGTTGTTCGAACTGTTCCGGATACGTTTGAGTTGTTAGGAACACTGGATGGATCGATTCGGTTTGAGTTTGATGAGCGAATCAGTGAGCGTTCTAGTAGTGGAACTCTCGATGATGCAGTCATCATCTCTCCAAAGACTGGTGAAGTGGTAGTCGGACACGGTTCGAGAAGCCTAACCGTAGAACTGGTAGGTGGCTTCAGACCTGATCTGGTCTATCGTGTGACACTCCTGCCTGTTGTGCGTGATCTATTCGGGAATCAGATGAGAGATCCCTTCGAGCTAATATTCTCAACGGGGGGAGAGACAGTTCCGACCACACTTGCTGGAATTGCTTGGGATCGCATTACCGGCTCGGGAGTGAATGACTACCAAGTCTGGGCAACTCCATTAGACGAGGATTCTGTTGTCCATGTTGCTGTAACGGGCAATCAAGGTGTCTATGCATTCAGATATATCCCTGGCGCCAGCTACGAAATTGTGGCGTTTGAGGATCGCAACGCAGATGCCGTACTCGATATGATGGAGATACAGGGTAGTAGCCGTCTTTCGATAGAGAATGGGGATACCGTTTTCCTTAACTTTCCTGTTCTTCAACCAGATACCACACCAGCGGCTCTCGTTAGCGCTTTGGCGCTGGACTCGGTCACTCTTCTATTAGAGTTCGATGACTATCTGGATCCTGCACTAATACTTGAGAGTATCGACCTGGCCGTGACGAGTGAGGATAGTACGGATCTTGTCGTGGATAGCATCCTTCATGAACACGACTACCTCGCGTACGTCGCTATGGTCATGGATTCGCTGGTGGTTCTAGACTCCCTGGATGCTGTTTCACAGGCAGCCGCTATGGCTGCTGCGATTGCTGCAGAATCAGATAGTACGATAGCTGATAGTATTGCCAGTGATATTGAGGTATCTCAGGATGATCCGGAAGTTTTGGAGGACATTGAACCCATTCGCAGGAGAGGGCCACCTAATTTGGATGGTCGTTCTGTCTCACCTCCTTCTCGAGAAGTGAGTCCGAACAGTGCCGGTGGGAGACAGGCAAGCGGCCCGGATGGAGAGCAACTCCCCGCGAGGCGCATAATCCTATTGTTAGGCAATCCTGTCTTACCAGACGTAACATATAATGTGGTCATAAACGACTTGGAAAATCTCTACGGGGTACCCCTAGGAGGTGGGGAAACCTCCTTCTTTGTAGCGCCTGCTGGCATTG
>CAWVZF010000047.1:0-14605 GCA_963934665.1 uncultured bacterium
TAACCCTCAAGGGTGAGGGACTCGTGGAAGAGTTCAAGGAAATCCTGTTTGATTACGTCAAAAGGACTTACGGGGTAGCTGGGTCGTGAGATGTCCCCTAGGGGTGACGCTCATGTCCAGCAGGTGTAGTTATTACTAGGCTAACCGACATGGAAATAGGCATAAACTAAGCGTTCTTCAGAGTTGAGGTTTGTGGCACAACCTTTGCGCTAAGATAGAGTTGTCCTTGCAGGTGGGATGAGATGGGAGGACCGAGATAATGAAAAAGCATGAGTTGCATAAGCTTTGTTGTGGCCTTACCGCGCTCAGCATAGCTCTTACTATCCCAGAGATTTCTTCTGCACAATCCAGGCAGGGCGGTGAGGGTTTTCTATTCGAAATACCCAAAGTCTCGTTCGCGTTCAGTTTGGGATACTCGATCCCAAATGCGAAGAGTGACATCTTCGATTTTGCCAAAGAACAGCTTACGCTCGAGAAGAGTGATTTTCACAGAAGCTATCTCGGTGGCGAAGCTGCTATCCAACTAACAGATCGTCTCCATCTAGTACTTGGGGTCGGTCATGCAGAGAGTTCTCTTCCCTCAGAATTTCGAGACTGGGTAGACGGAGATGACCTGCCCATTGAACAGGAAACGATTTTTTCCACGACTCCGATCACGGTCAGCGCCAGATATTACTTGAGTGATCGAGGGCGACAGATTGGACGGTTTGCTTGGATCCCGAAGCGGTTAGCGCCGTTTATAGGTGCTGGCGGTGGCGTCATCTGGTATAATTTTGAGCAAGTGGGTGATTTCGTGGACTTTGAAACCCTTGATATCTTCTATGATCGTTTCATGAGTCGAGGTACTGCATTACAGGCTCACGCTTTCGCGGGGATGGATATCTCACTAAATAAGAGTCTGTTTCTCACGACAGAAGGGCGCTATCGGTGGGGAAGAGGCGAACTTGGTCGTGATTTTGTAGATTTTGATAAGATGGATCTAGCTGGCATGCAGTTCACCGTGAGTATTGGGGCCCGATTCTGATCGGGAAAGGATTAGAGTAATGACATTATCCCGCTTCTCTTTCCGGACATTCCCACTCTTCGCAGTTGCGTCGTTAATGGTTTTGGCCACGAGCACTCCGGGTCTGGCACAGGACATGGATGGACGTTGGTTGCCCTTTGTAGGGTGTTGGGAACCGACCGGCCAGGGTGCCACCGACGGGATCCTATGCGTCGAACCGACAGATGACGGTGTCGAACTTTACACAGTGTCGGATGGTGAAGTCCTTACGAGTGACTTACTGGTGGCGGATGGAGCCAGCCACCCGAGAAGTATAGAGGGCTGTGAGGGTTGGGATTCTGCCGGGTTCTCTCGGGATGGGCGTAGGGTGTTCACAAGATCTGAGTTCATATGTGGGGAGGAGGTCGCTCGTACAGCAACTGGAATCATGTCTTTAGTGTCGTTGACCCAGTGGATTGACGTGCGCTCGATGGACGTAGGTGGAGAACAGGTGGCTTGGGTGCAGCGTTACCGTCTGGTGGGTCCTGAACGCATGCTGCAAGAGGGTGTCGAAGACAGTGAGTACTTCACAGCGGATATGGGGATGGCCCTCCAGGCAGCGCGGATGTACGCAGCCCGGAACATCTGGCTTGAAGATGTTATGGAAGCCGCTGAGCGGGTGGACACTAAGGCTGTGGAAGCTTGGGTAGCTGGGCGTGGTGAGCGTTTTGCGATTAATGCAGATGCACTGGTGAGACTCGCTGATGCAGGGGTTTCCGAAAGCATCATCGACGTTGTGGTTGCAGTATCCTATCCGGAGACGTTTGCAATCGCTGGTGAAGCTGGAGTTCCGATGGGCGGTGAGCAGAGGGCTTTCGATGCGCCGCAATCAGTGCGTCCTATTTACGGTTATGGCATGTACTCTAGGAGTCCTTTCTATAACTATGGGTACGGTCCGTATTCATACTACGGCTATAGCCCATACAGTCGATATTCCTACGGATCTCTCTACGGTTATGGCTACCAGGGTTACTACTCGGGTTCCTACTATGGTGGTTACTATAGGCCGACTGAAGTGATTGTGAACCGGAGAGAATTTAATCCTGAATCTGGCGGCCGTGTGTATAATGGCCGGGGATATGGCGCTGGTGATCGGGGCTCGCTTGGAGGGCCGACTCAATCGGTAGGAGGATCTTCAGGCGCGGATACCAGCACAGGATCGGCTAGTGGGGGATCGTCGACTGGTCGCACCGCTAAACCCAGAGGCGGTAGAGGCGGCGGCGGGGCTTCCTGATAGGAACAACGGTCTTATAGAGATAGACGGGGGCCGGCGGGCCCCCGTTTTTTTGTGCACACGCAGAGTGCACGAGTGACTCTGGCGAGCTTATGCTATGATTCCATCGAAATGAGTGGTGAGTAGAGGAGTGGCTAACCCTAAGCCCGGCACGGATTTTATCCGCCAAATTGTGGCGGAGGACACCGAGAACGGACGCTACGGTGGTCGTGTCGTTACGCGCTTCCCCCCCGAACCAAACGGCTACATGCACATTGGTCATGCAAAGTCGGTGTGCCTCAACTTTGGGGTTGCGAGGGAATTTGGAGGTGTGTGCCATCTTCGCTACGACGACACGAATCCTGAGGGTGAGAATGAAGAATTTGTCCTTGGTTTTCAGGAGGACATCCGCTGGCTTGGCTTTGACTGGGGTGAACACCTCTACTTTGCGTCAGACTACTTCGAACGAATGTATGATTGTGCGGTCATCCTGATTGAGAAGGGGTTGGCCTACGTTGACTCAGAGAGCGAAGAAGAAATACGTGAAGGGCGAGGCACAGTAACCAAAGCAGGGACACCGGGCCGGTATCGTGATCGCACCGTGGATGAAAATTTAGATCTCTTCCATCGTATGCGAGAAGGTGAATTCGAAGGCGGAGTGCACGTTCTGCGTGCTAAGATTGATCTAGCTTCTTCAAACATGCTGATGCGGGATCCCGTGCTCTACCGGATCCGGCACGCAAGTCATTACCGGCAGGGAGATGAGTGGTGTATCTACCCTATGTACGACTATGCCCACTGTCTTGAGGATGCGTTTGAAGATGTAACCCATTCGATATGCACGCTCGAGTTTGAAAACAATCGGGAGTTGTACGATTGGGTTTTAGACAATGTCGGATTTGAGGAGCCTCGGACTCATCAGTATGAATTTGCTCGGCTAGATCTCGAACATGCCGTCCTATCAAAACGGAGAATTATTCCGCTCGTTGAAGCGGGAGTCGTAAGCGGTTGGGATGATCCAAGGCTATCGACTGTCAGGGGAATTCGTCGCAGAGGTGTGCCTGCGGAGGCGCTTAGGCTGTTTTGTGAAATGATCGGGGTCGCTAAGGCACAATCAGTGGTAGACATTGGCAAGCTTGAGTATGCGATCAGAGAGGTGCTCAATCAGGATGCGCCTCGGGTGATGGCAGTACTGGACCCGATCAAGATTGTACTCACTGATTACCCGAATGGTCAGACTGAACAATTCGAGGCTCCTTATTTCCCGCATGATGTGCCACGGGAGGGGACTCGGACGGTACCGTTCTCTAATGAGATTTTTATCGAACGGACGGATTTTGAAGAAGATCCGCCACCAGGTTTTCGGCGGCTGGTGCCTGGCGGAGAGGTCAGACTGCGGCATGCGTATGTGATACGGTGTGAGAATGTGGTCCGTGATGAGGCTGGCCGGTTAGTAGAATTACACTGCACTCATGATTCCGAGAGCCGTGGGGGGAAGGGAACTGCCGGTCGAAAAATTAAGGGCACGATCCAGTGGGTATCTGCACCCCATGCTCTGACTGCAGAGATTCGGCTGTACGATCATCTCTTTTTAGAGATCCCAGAGAGTGATTCAGATGAAGAGGAAGAGATCGTCTCACACATAAACCCCGACTCTTTGAGGATCCTGAAGGGGGCCAAGGTCGAACCATCTGTACGCGATGACTCACCTGATACACGCTACCAGTTTGAACGAACCGGCTATTTCTGGAAGGATCCAGTCGATGGGGTCGATGAAGAGTTGGTCTTTAATCGTATCGTATCGTTGAAAGACAGCTGGAGCCGCAGTACTGCCAAATCAGATGCCGACGAAATTCCGAGAGGCAAGAGCGGTTCTGAAAAGGTTGTGAATAAGTCGATAAGTCATGAGAGGCCCAAGGTAAATGAGTCGCGAGAGGCGGCCCGTGCAGCTGATCCCCAACTCATGGCTCGCTTCGAACGCTACAAGAATGAACTGGGACTGACTTTCGAGCAGGCGGATTTGCTGGCGGCATCGCCTGAGGTTTCGGAATTTTTTGAGAAAGCTCTTGCTGTATATGATGGGCCTGCTGAGGTGGCGGGATGGCTGACGACAGATGTACGGGGCCTGCTGGGAGCACGAAGGTTACAAGATCTTACGTTTGATGGTGAAGGCTTGGGTAAGCTGGTTGCTCTTGTTGCTGCAGATCGAATCTCACGCAGGGCCGGGAAGGATGTTCTCGCACGTATGATTGACGAAGGTGGTAATCCTGACCAACTCATTGTGGAAATGGGACTGGAGAGAGTTTCTGACCTCACTGTGCTTGAGAGTGTTATTGAGGAGGTTCTTGCAGCATGGCCGGAGAAAGTCATCGAATACCAAGCAGGGAAATCAGGACTAATCGGTATGTTTCTTGGAGAAGTAATGAAGGGCACAAAAGGGGCGGCCGATCCGAAGATGGCTCGGGAGTTGTTATTAAAGAAACTCGGTGTGTGACTCTTCCGGTGAACTGACCCCTTATCCAAAATTGACCGGGCGCATCCTCTCACATTCTTAGCAAGAATGTTGTTGCGAGAGCACGGATCGTGATCAGGCCTGTGGGACCTTTCGCCAGGGTCTTTCTTGACACTCTTCCGAGGCGCACATTAGGATAGCGCTCAAGCCAGGATTCGGGCTAATTCACTGCTCTTCAGAGATCCCATATTGGCCCATTCAGAAACAACTTCCCAGCCTCAAATCGATGCCCCAGAAGCACGGTTAGAGGCACTCCCTAGACTAGAGAGGGAAATTCTGGACTTCATGGTCCAGTACCTCCGGTCTAATACCTATCAACCTTCGATCCGCGAAATCGGAAAACGTTTCGGGATCAAGAGTACAAAGACTGTGTCGGAGCACCTTCAGGTCCTTGCCGACAAGGGTTTTCTTGAACGAGACCCGTCGCGCTCAAGAGGGGTGAAAATACTCGGGATTGATCTCAATACTCAGACTGTCTCTGTCCCCTGTTTTGATCGGGTCCCGAAAACTGTTTCTGGATTCCGTATTGAGGATGCGGAACTTCACCTTTCGGTAGACCGCAGGATGGGTGGAGTCGAGGGATCTTTCATAGTTGTCGCTGCGGTGAATGACCTTGCTTTAGTCGGTGTTGAAGAAGGGGATCATATCCTTATCTCACCAGCTAGTATGGAGGAATTGGAGACCGGAGCAATTATCGCTGCGGATCTCGGTGAGGGAATTTCGTACTACCGTTTTACCGAGAGGGAAGCAGGGGCGAGGCTTGAGTCACTTCAGCCGGGGAATAATGAGAGCCTCATAGAACCAACGACACTAGATCTGCTGGGACGGGTTATCGGCCTATACAGAAGAATGGACAACGGGTCCAAGGTCAATTTGACACAACACTAGTGATTCGCGATTGCCCCTACTTAGCCATTCCACTCTTGAACACTCTGATGACGATCGGGTTTGGATGGGGCGTGCCCTTGAGTTAGCCCAGATAGCTGCATCTGCTAAAGAAGTTCCTGTAGGAGCAGTGTTAGTTCGTGGCACAGAGGTATTGGCCGAGGCTCATAACCGAACTGTGGTCGATGCCGATCCCACCTCGCATGCAGAACTTCTGACAATTCGTTCGGCTTCCATGGTACAGGGAGACTGGAGACTCCTAGACACTACGCTCTATGTGACCCTAGAACCCTGCGCTATGTGTGCTGGGGCGATCGTTCTGTCTAGGATTCCTCGAGTGGTCTACGCTGCCTCAGATCCGAAGGCAGGAATGGCCGGTTCCCTTGAAAACCTGCTTCAGGAACCAAGATTGAATCACCGGTGTGAACTCACCTCTGGAGTACGTGCCGAGGAATCTGCAGAGTTACTCAGGGCGTTCTTCCAAAGCTTGCGATAATTTCTTAGGCCGCATTTAGACTAATGTGTCTAATCGGCGCCCGAGACTACTCTGCCACGGAATCGAAGAAACAGGAATAACAGGGAAACACCCCCCAATAATGCCGCCCATGGAGGCAACCCATATGCGGTGCCAACATTCCCTAATACCATCGCGATGATTCCCACGAGGACCGCATAGGGTAGCTGGGTCCTGACGTGATCCATGTGATCGCAGGCGGATGCTGTGGATGAGAGCACGGTAGTGTCTGATATGGGCGAGCAATGGTCTCCGAAAATCGCACCAGCTAGGACGGATGCCGTTGCTCCCAAAAGAATCTCCACTTGGTCTCCCCCGGGATATGTGGCAGCCCCACCCATAGAGATCGTGAGGGGGATTACAACGGGGAGCATGATTGCCATTGTACCCCAGGAGGTTCCGGTAGCAAAAGCCATTACTGCACAAGTAACGAAGACAATCAATGGAATTAGCTGCAGGGGGATAGTGTCCGATAGCAGCAAGGACAAGTACTGTGCGGTGCCTATTTGCTCTGTGACGGCTCCGATTGACCAAGCCAGGGTCAATATGATCATCGCGATCATCATCGCCTTCATACCTGCGAGCCATGCATCAACGCATTCATGCATGGTTAGCGTCCTTTGTCCAATTGAGATAAAAATAGCAATCAGACATCCAGCCAGTGACCCCCACAACAGAGTAGAAAACGGGTCGGCTTCGGCGAACACCGCTCTCAGAGGAGCATCTGGGCCAACGATCGAGCGTCCGGTTGTGTAGAGCCCGGCTAGAACAACCACAATCACTGTTAGCACAGGAATAGCGGCGTTCCACCATCTATAGGTTACGCCTTCCTTTGGGCTCATTAGGTCTGAAGAGGTATCAGTAGCAAGAGTTGCGCCTGGCCTATGAAGTTCACCTTTGGTTGCCGCTCGAAATTCTGCTTCTGCCATCGGGCCAAAATCACGATTCATCACTGATGTCATGAACACGAAGAGCAATGCGAGTAGCGGATAGAACAGGAAGGGGATCGTCTGGATAAATATGTCGAAGGGGTTTTGCGAAAGGATCACCTCTGCCCCATTCGGATTCTGTTCAGCTGCGATTCGTAGCCCATCCGAAATAAGGCTGATCTCATAACCGACCCAAGTCGATATGGGCACTAGTGCCGCAACAGGGGCGGCTGTGGAGTCGACTAGATAAGCAAGTTTTTCTCGTGATATCCTAAGCCGATCGGTAATCGGTCTCATTGTATTGCCAACGATCAGCGTATTCGCATAGTCGTCAAAGAAGATTGCTAGGCCTGCTGCCCAGGTAGCGAGTTTTCCTCGTTTGGCACTGCGAGCGAAGGGTGTGACACTCTCGACGATGCCCATGGTTCCACCGTTACGAGCGATGATCCCTACCATGCCTCCTAGCAGGAGTGAGAAGACGAGAATGGCGACATGATCAGGATCAGTAAGTGCAGGGACTACGAATTGGTCTATCAGTCGACCGGTAGCCTTTAGAGGATTAAATCCCGCGACCGCCAAAGCGCCGAGCCACACTCCTGCAAAAAGGGCAGTGATCACCTCTCGGAAGATCAGTGCTAGCAGGATCGCTAGAATAGGAGGTAATACTGAAAACCACCCAGGGATGAGGGTCGGTTCCAGTTCGTCCGAGTAGTCACCAATGAGCACTTCAAGAGGAAGTTGCTCAGTAGAGCTTATCTCAAGGCCTGTCACCACTGAAATACCCTGAGGCAAGATCGTCCCTTCAGCCAAGATCACACCGTTCGAGCTTCGCACTTCATACTGCGTCGAAGCTCGATCTGCACCCTCTAGGGTCAAGTCGAATGGGACATTCGTCAGAACAACCAAGGGAGGATCCAAAACCTCTTGTGCGCCTGCAAGTGCAGGAAGCAAAAGGATCCACAGGGCTGCTATTAGTCTCAAAAAGGGCATGTGATGGTGATTCGGGTAAGAAGCTGAATGATTAACTTCCTCTTAATTATGCATTTGAGAAAGGCAGGAAATTAATCATGGTTAATTCTATAACCTGGTGACAAGATGTGCAGCGTAACCTCGGCTGGTCGTTGACCGATCAGCGATGAACTTAGAACTTTTCGCCGCGAACGATCGAATGAGGATCCTGACTGGTCCTCACCGGACAGCGCAAAATGGATAAAAACAACCGCACCCGAGTGATGGACGAATCAGACGTCCATGGAGCGGTTGCTCGAATGGCCCGCGAGATCGTGGAGTTTAACGAGGGGACAGACGGTCTTGTCCTGATGGGCATTCAGCGCCGCGGAACCCAAATAGCGGCATTGTTAGTCTCAGAGATTGAGCGGACTGAGGGAGTTTCACTTGAGGCAGGGTTCGTAGATATAACCTTGTATCGAGATGACCTTATGGTGGTCGGACCACGGCCTATAGTAGGCGAATCAAAACTGCCTTCCAGAGGGATAGAGGGACAGAAGGTGGTCCTCGTTGATGACGTTCTCCATACGGGGAGGACGATACGCGCCGCTCTAAATGAACTCACGGACTGGGGGCGTCCTAAGTTCATACACCTATGTGTTCTAGTCGATCGAGGAGGTCGGGAGCTACCGATCCAGCCGGATATCGTAGGTCAACGTGTCGAGTTACTGGAAACCCAAAGCGTCGAGGTCCACGTTCCTGAAATTGATGGTGCTCTTGGGGTCGAGATTGTAACCATGAACCCGGGAGCCGTATGACTCCTGCGGTGGTTTCGTCACCAGTCCCCGCGTTGGGAAAGGACCTTGTCGGCTTAGAGTCCCTTTCTCACGAACAGATTCTGATGATTCTTGATACAGCCGAACCATTCAAGGAGATCTCAGAACGACGGATCAAGAAGGTTCCGGTCCTCCGTGGTAAGACGATCGTCAACCTATTCTTCGAGGCATCAACTAGGACAAGAGTCTCATTCGAGTTTGCAGAGAAGCGTCTTAGCGCCGACACGGTTAATATCTCAACGGCAGGCTCTTCGGTTATCAAAGGAGAGACGCTGGTTGATACTGCACGGAACCTAGAGGCCATGCGCATCGATATGGTTGTGATGCGCCACGGATCTTCTGGGGCGGCCAGGTTTCTCGCAGATCGGATTCCCTCAAACGTGATAAATGCTGGAGATGGACGGCACGAGCACCCAACCCAAGGTCTGTTAGACTTTTTAACGATTCGTGATCACTGTAACCGGATACAGGGTCTGAAAGTTTGTTTAGTGGGTGATATCCTGCATTCGCGTGTTGCTCGCTCGAACATCTATGGCCTCTTGAAGCTTGGTGCAGAAGTCGGAGTATGTGCACCCAAAACGCTTCTTCCTTCTGCTATTGGTGATCTCGGTGTACACGTGTTCAAGAGGGTTGAAGAGGCAATCGAATGGGCAGACGTGCTAAACGTCTTACGACTGCAGCTTGAGCGCATGGAAGAAGGGTATGTGCCCAGCCTTCGGGAATACAATAGGATCTGGGGTGTAACATCTAGGAAGCTAGAACTTGCTCCACAGGATTTATTGATTCTACATCCAGGCCCTATGAACCGGGGTGTGGAAATAGACTCTGACGTTGCAGATGGGTCGCACTCAGTGATCCTTAACCAAGTTACCAATGGCGTAGCTGTTCGCATGGCCGTTCTCTACCTACTAGCTGGTGGACAACCTGGCAGTGCCGAAGCCACGAAAGTGGAGGCGGGGACATGAGTGTAAAAACCCTCCTCAAGAGCGGACGGGTAGTGGATCCAAGTCAGGGATTAGATGAAGCACTTGATCTCTTGCTAGTGGACGGGATTGTCGCTTCAATCGGGAAGGATATCTCCGGCCCGGAAGATGCGGACATCGTAGATTGTTCTGGCCTCATAGTTTCACCGGGGCTAATCGACGTACATGTCCATTTACGTGAACCAGGAGAGGAACATAAGGAGACGATCGCGACTGGTGTTCAAGCGGCTGTAGCGGGTGGGTACACCGCTGTATGCGCTATGCCGAATACGGATCCGCCGATCGACGATCCTGCTGCAGTTGGGTTTATTGTGGCTGAGGGCCGCAAGGCTCAAGCAGCCAGGGTTTATCCCGTAGGATGTATCTCAGTACAGAGAGCAGGGAAGAACCTGGCACCCATTGGAGAGATGGTGGACGCTGGCGCAGTCGCTATAACTGACGATGGAAATCCTGTCATGAATTCTGGACTAATGCGGCTTGCACTTGAGTACGCCCAGGCATTTGGCATCCCTGTCGCCGACCATCCGGAAGACCTCGGCCTATCAGCAGCAGGCCATATGAATGAGAGTATCGTATCCACGCGTCTGGGTCTCGCGGGTAAGCCGAATGCGGCGGAAGAGGTTCATATCGTTCGTGATCTTTTGCTCGCTGAGCTGACCGGTGGCCAGATACATCTTCAACATATTTCTACAGAGTTCGGGGTGGACGCAATTCGACAGGCAAAAGCTCGGGGCGTACACGTGACAGCTGAAGCATCGCCGCACCACTTGGTCCTCACAGAAGAAGCAGTTGAGGGGTATAGGACTGACGCGAAAATGAATCCACCACTTAGGTCAGTAAAAGATGTCGCTGCTGTACGAGCAGGATTGGCGGACGGTTCACTCGACGTTATAGCGACAGACCATGCTCCTCACCACTACGATGAAAAGGAATCAGCGTTTGAAGATGCTCCGAATGGTCTGGTCGGATTAGAAACAGCGGTAGGTATCATTATGACAGACATCGTAGGTGAGGGAGTAATTGATATTGCGACTATGATCGACCGAATGAGTTGTGGGCCGGCCAAGGCATTTGGCCTTTCCGGGGGCACACTATCTGAGGGTGCACCAGGAGATGTCACGGTGATCGATCCAAACCTAAGCTGGACTGTGGACCCAAATGCCTTCCGGTCGAAAAGTCAAAACACTCCGTTTACCGGGCGGGAACTTAAGGGAGCTCCAAGTAGGACGATTGTGGGCGGTCGCACCGTCTGGACACGATGAGGGGTGAGGAGCCTACTACCTATTGGGGTCAGCTCGAAATAGAGAAATTAGAGAGGTCCGAGAGGCCCCTTCATCTGTGCCGTCTACCGTGCTTCTGGCGAGCCTCACTTCAAGAAGTGAGTGACCTCGTATGTTTTTCAAGCTGACTCTTCACTCGGGCAACACGGTTCGGATGGATCAGCCGCTTGGTCGCGGCTCGATCCAAGAGCTTAACTACACCACGGAGCTGTTCCTGGGAGTCTTTGGCGGAGGTGGTCGCACGGACTTCCTTTATAGCTGTGCGTATTTTGGCACGCTCCGACCGATTCCTAAGTCGGGCCTTGGCACTCAACTTCATCCGTTTTTTTGCGCTCTTGATATTTGGCATCTGTTCCTCGAGGCGGAATACGCCTTTCATTTCCTAGCGAGCAAAGCTAGGAACGACTCGGGACAGGATCAACGGGCATAGACCAGTTAGGTTAATCACGACATGCAAGCAATCCTTATTGTTACAGTACTTATTTTCTCAGTTGTCGTGCATGAGGTCGCACATGCGTGGCAGGCCCGCCGTGAAGGAGATGACACGGCAGAACAGCTTGGCAGGATCACCCTGAATCCGATCTCTCACCTTGATCCATTCGGATCGTTCATTGTTCCGTTCGGGCTATACCTGTTGAACATCGGGTTCCTGTTTGGTTGGGCAAAGCCAGTCCCCGTCAATCCGGCGAAATATAGGAGCCCCGTATGGGGAGACATCCGTGTTTCTTTGGCTGGGATCGTAGCCAATCTAATTTTGGCTGTGCTCGCGACTCTTGGGGCGGCCGTAGTCCTCAAGTTAACAAGCTTAACCGGGTCACCTCCAAGCAGTCTTGCGGAGACGTTAAGTTCGATGGCCTACTGGGGGATCTTGATCAATCTGGTGCTTGCCTTCTTTAACCTAATCCCGATCCCACCCCTGGACGGATCACACGTTCTTTTTCACGTACTTCCCAGGCCGATAGCAGTTTGGTACGCCCAAGTGGGTCGCTACGGATTGCCTCTATTGATTGTCCTGCTTTTCTTCCGTAGTGACCTATTCACATACATCATGTGGCCAGTGGAGTTCTTCTTGAACCAAGCCGACGCGTTCATCCGCTTATGGATCTGAGATTCGCCGAGGGCGCTATAGTTCGCGACGACTTCTTCCTTGTTGAAATTGAGCGGTTTCAGGGCCCACTAGATCTACTGCTACATCTGATTCGAACCCAGGACATTGATGTATTTGATATTCCTGTGGCCCGGATTACTGCCCAGTTTCTTAAGGCGATCGAGGGACTAGACGCAAAAGACTTAGACAGTGCTGGTGAATTCCTAGAAACGGCAGCGACGCTCATACGAATTAAAGCTCAGATGCTCTTGCCCCGGGAAGGCGACGATGAGGATGAAGACCCGAGAGCAGAGCTAGTCCGCAGGCTTCTTGAGTACGAGCAAATCCGGGAAATATCACAACGTATGAGAACATCTGAGGCGGATCGCGCACGGCGTTTCTCAAAAGGATTTATCCCTGCACGGCCAAAACTTCTTCATCAGGAAATGCCACTTGAGACAACGTGGGCTGACGTCCTTAGTGCGGCCCTTGGTGTGGAGATGCCAGCACCTAGACAGGGACTACATAGGGTTACCACACGAACAATCTCTATGCATGAAAAGGTCGTCTTAATTTTGGACCAACTGCAAGATCAATCGGGGATCGAGTTTAGTCGCCTTCTAAGGGGTTTCGGAGACACCATGCATGGTGTCATGACTTTTCTTGCCGGGTTAGAGCTTACACGTAGGCGCGTACTTTTTCTAAGGCAGTCCCAACCTTTTTCTGAGCTTTGGCTATACCGGCGTGAAGAGGACGAAGATGAGGTCAGCACAGATATCGGAGTCATAGAGGTTGATTCATGAATACACCCCAAATAGTTGAAGCTGTCTTATTCGCATCGGACGCCCCTCTGACACCAGACGAGATTGCTAGGGCGGATGAGCGTTTGGATGAGGATCAAGTAGAAGAGGCGCTCCAGATGCTTAAGGCCGAGTATGACGATGCACAGCGTGCTTTCCATCTGACTGAGATCGCCGAGGGTTACCAAATCCTGACGCGACCAGAGTTTGCACCTTATCTAGAACGTTTTGACAATGTTCCGAAACCCAACCGGCTCTCGGGGCCTTCGCTAGAGACGCTTGCCATCATAGCCTACCGTCAGCCGATTGGCAGAATAGAGATTGAATACATCCGAGGTGTGAATTCTTCAGGGGTGATCCGTACTCTTCAGGATCGGAGCTTGATTGATATTGTGGGAAGAGGTGATGGTTTGGGTCGCCCTCTTCTGTACGGGACCACACAACGCTTTCAGGAACATTTCGGGTTTGCCTCGCTAGATGATCTTCCACGCCCCGATGAACTACCGATCATTCTCAAAGACCGGATGCCACTTCAGGAAGGTGAGGGAAATGCAGACAAGGAAACGATTCCTGAGATGTCTGATCCGGGAGAAAATTCTGTAGAAGAACAACCTGATAACTCTGTGAATGAGTCTGCCCAAGACGTAGTGCTCTGATAGCACGGTGACCGAAGGTATTCGCCTCCAGAAGTACATTTCCCGATGTGGCCGGGCTTCACGTCGTCAGGCTGAGGTGTTGATGTTAGCTGGGCGAGTTCGGGTGAATGGAGAATTGGTCTCTGAACTAGGAACACGGATAATCCCTGGGCGAGACACCGTACACGTAGATGATGATGTGTTGGAGCTCACGGCGTTACGGTGGATCGCTTTTCACAAACCTACTGGGGTACTCACGACGCGCAGGGACCCGCATGGTGGGCTAACCATCTACGATGTGCTTCCAGAAGAGTGTTCAACACTGCGTTACGTTGGACGCTTAGACCGCGAGAGTGAAGGACTATTGATTCTGACTAATGACGGTGATGTAGCTCACGGTATTCAGCATCCAAGTCGACAGGTCGAGCGAGTCTACAGAGTGGTTGTAACTGGTATACTAGTACAGTCTAAGTGTGCTGCCTTGCTTCGAGGGGTCGAGCTAGAAGATGGAGTTGCGAGAGTCAACTCCGTCGATGTGCTGGATAAGGATGAGTTTAGCACAACCATCGAAGTAGTCCTGACTGAGGGTCGAAAACGTGAGGTGCGACGGATGATGAATGCTATCGGTCATGGTGTCCGCAGGCTTGTGCGGATCCGTTTTGGGCCGGTGAAACTCGGGGAACTACCAGTAGGGGAGTGGAGAGATCTGGCTGAATCTGAGAAGAACTCCCTGAGAACCCTAGCGGAAAGAGGCAAGCGTTAATCAATGGAAGGATGGAAGCTGGCTTCAAACGATCATGGGTCTGGATGCGATTTGTATTTATCGGATCTTTCACGCCCTGCGCTGGTTGTCGCACGAAGGTATCTTCTGGTGAGTGTAGCAAATGGGCCCGTAGCTCAGTTGGTTAGAGCATCCGACTCATAATCGGCAGGTCGAAGGT
>CAWVZF010000048.1:0-14576 GCA_963934665.1 uncultured bacterium
CTGCTCCATCTAAGCCTGGGCCGGACCACACTACTAGCCCATTGACGATTACCTCTACCAAGTCGACGGATACCGCTGATGCAAGATCGATCTTGAAGCGGGCCGATACCTCACCCGATACCACATCTCCGGGTGCAGCGCCATCCAACTTGAAGTCGAGCATCGGGCCTGTCGTCACAAATGACCGGCCCTCCTTCATCGCCTCCATGTACGCGGCCATGCTGGTTTCACCCCGCGTCTGCACGTAGAGCCTGCTGACGCCCAGCGGCATAGTCCGGTAGAAGTTGGCCATCGCATCTGTCCCAGCTGCTAGCAAGATCGGGGATCCGACATTGAGAAACCGATACCACATCTCTGATGCCCCGATCTCGTCTGTCCAAAGAACCGCCAACTCCAACCAATCCATGTTCCCAAGAATGCCGTCCACGACCAAAAGAACCGGCGGATTAGCGGCATTTTCGGGCGCGAACGGATCAGAATCCCCCACTGGGTGGACGTAACCGCCGATAGCACCTTGGCTGCGGGCATGACTCAACGCATCTGAGTTAGGTCGGTCGTCTGAACCATAGACCTGGTAGCCCGGCCCCCAGATCCAAGGCCAGAAAAGCGTGCGAGTGTCCAAGAGGGCGACGTGGCCCAAGAAGTGTGACCTCACTTCCTGACCGAAACGGATCAGCGGGAGGTCACCTCCTTTCTCCCACCCCCAAAGCTTCTGATCCTCGAACCGGGTGTGGAGGTTGGCCAAGAGAGGTGTTGCGACATCAAGATTCTCGCCTCGCATCATCAGCGGCAGATCCCCCGGATCCAGACCGAACGGTCCGCCGTAGTTGAGGTGGAAGTGATGGTCACCTGATAGGAAACCCGCACCTCGTGCATCCCAGACGGATTCGAGCATAACCTCAATTTCGGTGACTTCACCCGCACGAACTTCGACCGACCGCGTTACCTCCGGAGTCTCTAAACCTCGGACCACCCCAACCGTGACTGTACCTTCTGGAACAGATACTTCGATGATACCCGGAGTGTAGAAGAACACTCGGCCGTTCTGGCCCTCGAACTGAGCATATCCGGACGTTGGGACAACCGGATGCCCCAACCCGTCGAGAACATTCAGGCGCGCAGCCGCCGGGGCTCCTTCTGCTCCGATCCTCTTGTCTCTCGTGACTACGCGGAGGGTTCCGGTCGCCACTCTCCAGTCCCATGCCAGGACTGGAACCTCCTCGGGCTCACCCCCCACTGCAGGCACCCGGTACAAGCGCATAACCTCGTCCGCACCAGCCTCGGTGAACCAGAGCCAGGTCCCATCCGGACTCCAAGCCGGCGAGAGCGGGAGGCCCCTGAGCCCTCTTGTGACGAATACCGAAGTGTTGGGGTCTGCGACGCCAAGTACTCGAAGTTCATACCCCTCCTGCGTCGGCCAGTTATACGCCAAGTAGGAACCATCCGGGCTGACCGCTGGGCGAGTCTGGGACACGATTCCATCAGTCAGAAGTTGCTTGCTATCGCCGGTTGTCCGGTCCACTGCCACCACTCGGTCTAGTCCGCCACCCTTTTGCAGGTGCACTAACACATCACCATTGCGACTAAGACTCGGCTTGAGTTCGAACGGGCGCCCCTCGGTCAACGCTGTGCCATCGTCACTCCAGAGATCAAAGCGGCCGGCCGCAGCCGACGAGTAGATGATTTCACCTTGTGGTCCAAACACCGGGTCCAGATCTATCGCCGGCGTGTTGACCACTCGTTCCTCCGCAGTCTCGAGGTCTCGAACGACGATCCAAGTGTCACGTGAATCGTCGCGCACGAAGGCTAGCTCGCTGCCATCGTGAGACCACGCGGGGCGAAAATCCATCTCCGCACCGTCGGTGATGCGAGTCGCGCGACCGGTCTGAACATCAAGCATCCAGATCCATCCTCGGGCGCTGAACGCAACTCGGTCTCCGTCTGGCGATACTGCTGGAGAGGTCGGGCCAACGTTCATCGTCGGGAGCTCATAGCCTTCGAGGTAGACGTGGTGACCTGTCCCCTCAACACGCGGGTACCGATTAGTCCACTGCGCATCGGCAGGCACCGCTAAGACTCCGGCGCACAGTACAAATATGAATGAGATGCATGCAGTGGTTAGAAAACGCATTGAACTCCCCCCCTCAATAAAAATTCTGTAAAACTGTGAAACCCTACTAAGCGGTCAGCTGTATACTGAATAGACACACCTAACAAATCTTATGGAGTGAAAAGATGAAGTCACTCTGAGGTCAGAAACCTCTACAGCAGTTGCTGTTATATGGTGCCCTTGCACTAGTGTTGTCTTTACGTCGTGCTGATCTCATTGCAGCGTGGGCACTCATCTATGTCATTCTCGTCTATCGGAATTGGAAGAAGGGTTCATCCTGCGAGTTGTGAGTAGCACACTAAAAGTGTTTTGCTCGTCCGAAGATCTCTTCTTCAAAAAGATTAGGGTATGGCTCTGAAAAAAATAGAAGCCGAATACATCGTGATTGTCTTAGAACTCATTGGTGTACTTCTGTTTGTCTTTTATTTGATCAAGTCAGGGTAGCCCCCGAATAAGTCGAAGGGGGACAGCCACAAGTGACTGTCCCCCTTCGACTTCATGATTGTTCTACGTGTCTGCTACTTCCACTCCCAGGCCTTGTTGGTAGCGCTTCCATCTGGAGCTACCTCATACTCGCCGACCAAGCCAATCGTATTGAGATCGGCATACTTCTCCGATGTGCTGTGAGGGTGGAGCATAGTACGGAACCGTACTGTATCACCTTCAGCAGGCCCAGATGATCCGTGCCCGATCAGGTGAATAACATCCCCATCCTGAGTGGTCATGACCCCTTGCCCACTCCCATAGATCGACCCGTCAGGTCTCGTGAGGGTGGTGTAGGTCCACATGGTGGTTTGCGGCACTCCTCGGATCGTTCCTGTAAGCTGAAGAGATAATTCTAGATTCGTGCCAGATGTATCTGTTGAAAGGACTCGGGTCCCAGTCACTTGGCCAGTCTCGTCCAAGATGAGATCGCCTAAGGCCATTTTTTCCTCCCTTTGATTTAGAAAAGTGGGGACGGGAGTCTACTCGCACACTGCTAATTCAACTAGTCCTTTTTGGTAGTCAGTTCGCCAGCGGCAAGTTCGTCTCGGCATGCATGGCTTGGAACTCGGGGTGATTCCAGAGCGGACGGAATTGAAAGGTGCCCCCAGTGGGCCACCCCTGTAGCCCGCGTATACCTTGCCGTTTCTTCCCCCTAGGCGCATGCTGGCAGCTTGCCCTTGTCCCTCTATGAAGGACTGTTGGAGACACCATGAAAATCTCTGCTTTCCGGGCCTTTACGCCCCTGACGGCCGCCCTCGGCCTTACGCTCCTCCTGCTCAGCTTTGGTCCGGCTTCCTCCAGCACCGGCTGGCTTCTAGCGCAGGACGAGGCACCCATGCGAGGAGACAAGAAAGTCCTCACGATCGACGACTACGCGAAGTGGCGTTCGATTGGGCAGACTTCCATCTCACCTGATGGGCGGTGGGTGACGTATGCCTTCAGCCGGCGCGAGGTCGACGATTCTCTGTTCATCAAGGAGATCGACGGTGGTGATCCGGCGCTTGTGGTCCGCGGGAGCAACCCTGAGTTCTCGAAGGACTCTCGTTGGGTTGCTTACTATATCAACCCACCTGAGGAGGAAGACGGCGGTGGGAGTGGGAATGCGCGAGGCGGGAACGATGCCGATAGACCTGCCCGCGTAGTGGAGCTGCGCGACCTGGATACGGGAGAGACACGGAAGTGGGACAATGCCCAATCCTTTGCTTTCGCCGAGGCGGGGCAGGCCTTCATGGTAAAGAAGCGCTCCACTGATTCCGAAGCGGAGCACGAGGGCACAGACTTGATCGTTCGTTATCTCGACTCGGGTATGGAGGAGTTGATCGCGTATGTGGACGAGTACGGAGCTGATGAGTCCGGGGCGCAGTTGGCCTACACGGTCGACGGGCCAGATGGCGAGTCGAATGGCATAAACCTACTCGTGCTCGACACGCGTGTCCGGACCGTGCTTGATGCGGAGCGCGAGGCGACTTACGTGCGCCTGACCTGGGGTGGGGACCCTGATGAACAGGTTGAACCTGCCCTGGATGCGTTAGCGGTGCTTAAGGGGAAGGACGACGACGAGCTCACTGAACGTGTAAACGCGATCCTGCTTTGGCCGGCGGTTTCTGACGGTTCAGGGCCTCTGGTGCTTGATCCGCGGCCTGAGGACAACGATGAAGACGAAGAAGCCGACGCCAATAGGCACGGCTTGGCCAGTGAGCGCGTATTGAGCGAAAAGGGCCCGCTGCTGTGGTCACCGGATGCGACGCGACTCTTTGTGCAGACTCGTCCGCAGCACCCGGCACCCTCAGCACTTTGTGAATCGAGTGAGAAGGAGGAGGGCGAAGCTGACGGAGAAGGTGATGGTGAAGCTGAAGATGATGATGAGGGCCCAACAATCGTGCAGATGGCCACACGTGTCTCGCACGACGGGCGTCCCCTTGGACCTGAAGAGGTTTCTGACGGGGTCTGCCCAGAGTTCATTGCAGACGTGGATATTTGGCATGTCGGAGATGAGCGGATTCAGTCAATCCAGGAGTCGCGCGCGAACGGGGACCGCAACCGAACACACACTGGTGCCATCCACATCGAAGGCAGAGGGGAGCTACGCTTCGTTCAGCTGGCCGACGAAACGATGGAGACCATCCAGATCTCTGAAGACGGGCACTCAGCGATCGGTACGGATGACCGAGAGTACCGCTCAGATTGGCGTCCGAATTACCAAGATCTCTACCTCGTCGATATCGAGACCGGTGAGCGTACGCTGATACTAGAGCAGCAACTTCGAACGCTGGGTTTCGACCCTAGTGGTAAACACTTTCTCTATTGGAAAGACCGCGACATCTGGAGCTATGATCTAGATGCTCTACAGCACCGTAACCTCTCAGCGGATGCACCGGTCAACTTCGAGAACGAACTATTCGATCGCTTCGGCGAGAAACCGTCGTATGGTATTGCCGGGTGGACCACGGACGGGGATGCAATCGTGATGCATCGCCACGACCTATATCGTGTCTCACTGGACAGTGACGCAGCGGAGAATCTCACTCAGGGCTTCGGCCAGGAGAACGAGATCCGCTTCCGCGTGATCGATACGGATCCTGATGAGGATGAGTTCGACCTTTCGAAGCCTTTGTACCTGTCGGCGTACGGTGAATGGACAAAGAAAGCGGGATTCTATCGACTAGATGGTGGAGACCTCGAAGAACTCGTGTTCGATGATGCGCGGTATGGAAACCTGGCGAAGGCCGAAGACGCTGACTTCGCAATCTTCACAAGGCAGGACTTCGAGACCTTTCCAGACTTATGGTTGTCTGACCTAGACCATGAGTCGCGACTGCAGATTACTAACGCGAACCCCCAACAGACCGAGTACAACTGGGGCCGACGGATTCTCTTCGACTACTACACATCTGACGGCATAAGGAAACAAGGCACGCTAGCCATCCCCAATGACTACCAGGAGGGTGAGCGTCGACCGATGCTGATCAACTACTACGAGCAGAATTCACAGAACCTACACAGCTATCCGACACCCAGGTTCCAAGGCTCACCCAATTTCGCCGGCTATGTGAGTGACGGATATCTCGTGATGCAGCCTGATATCCATTTCCGGATTGGGCCATCACATCAGCACATGCTTGAGTCGATCGAGCTCGCAATCGACGCGGTGATCGAGATGGGATACGTCGACCCAGACCGGATCGCGCTCCATGGCCACTCCTACAGCGGACAGGGTTCTACCTACATCGCAACCCACTCCGACAGGTTTGCCGCGATCGTCGCGGGTGCGGCTGCCACGAACCTCGTGAGTGATTTCAACGCGCTTTGGGGTGGGCGTAACAACGCGCACAACTACTCCATATATGGCCAAGGACGTCTTGGCACTGATCTCTATAGTGACTTCGAGCTATACGTCGATCAGTCGGCGGTGCACCACGCATCCGACATGAATACGCCGCTCCTCCTGCTCCACGGTGAGGACGACGCCACCGTACGCTGGATGCACTCGGTTGAGCTCTATAACGGGCTGCGCTGGTTTGGGAAGGATGTGATTTTGCTGTCCTACCCAGGTGAGGGGCATGGACTACGTCAGTATGAGAACCAGAAGGACTTTCAGATCCGGACACGTCAATTCATCAACCACCACCTAAGGGGTGCACCGACCCCTGCGTGGATGGAGTCGGGTCGCACCTTTATTGAGAAGGAGCGGGCCATCGAGATGATAGAGAATGAGGAAAAGGGGAGTGGCAGCGGTACTGGCGCGGATTGAGGCCCATTATTGCCACTCAACAGCCACTTTCCATAGAGGAGGGCTACTGTAGTGTGTTACTCGGTGGATTTATCTGTTAATCCACGTAGTAGGCTCCAAACAGGATCATCATCTCATCTGAACTGAGAAAGCCGAAGTTTATGGTGCTATTCGTATCGTTATTGTAGGTGGCCTGAAGTCTCAAACCCTGACCCGCTTCCAGGGTTAACGTGGGATTCAGTTCCAGGATAGGTGGATGTTCCCAGTCGTAAGCGATGTAGACCAGTTCACCATCGCGTGGGCCGCCATCGATGAACACCCGAAACTCGGTCATATGCTCATGCGCGTGTGAAAAGAGTTGGAAGATCTGAACTTTTTTATCAACCACGAATGTCTTGTTTAACGTAGTGATCGCATTTGGTGGCAGGTTGATATCCAGGTTGTTCATGAAGAGGCGCTCAGCAACGTGCTCCACCTGTGAAGAGTCTACGGTGTGTAGGTTAGCGTAGATCTCACCTTGTATGATTTGGCTTGAGCGGTTGACGTAGTGCGCATTTATATCGAACCCGGCGTCCGCGGGGATGCGCATAGCCACACCCGGAGGGTAGTGGTAGGTCATGCGTGGCCACTGCGTCCCAGTCACAAAGTTTAGGTGCGACGTGATCATAAGGGTGCTGGGAATATAGTTCCCGTTGGTATCACGTATTTCCCTGAAAACCTGAGGCTCTGGGACCAAGATTTCCGGGATGTTGTCAGAGAGGTCGTACAAGATCAGATGGTGGCTGCCTGGCCGCATCGCCATGTCTACGCGGTTAACGAAGAGCGGCTGATCATTGTTCAGGGGTTCATAATAGAAGAATTCTCTCTCAAAATTTGGTGCTACATCCCACGGGCCTAGGTGAAACTGTATACCACTGGTTGGAACCGGTAATGGCTCAAATTCAGGGGGCTCATAGCGTTCTGTATTATCTAGGACATCTGTGTCGACGACGTTTCCGGAAGATGGTGCACCAGCCAGGATCCATTGAAGGACAAATTCTAGCTCACCGTTCGTGAGTGGTGGCTTACCCAAGGGCATCAGTGCTCCGTAGCCCGGGTGGTCATCGAAATAGTGCGCTTGATTCGGAGCATTGATCTTTTCCCACAAGAAGCTCTTATCGACGCTCGCCAATCCTTCTGTGCCCACCAGAGTGAGCCCGTCGTCCCTGGCTGTTGGATTCTTGGGCGTGCGATTCACGAGTTGGCTGTACGCAACATTGGAGGTTAGGACGAGATCTGATTGTGTAGCGAAGGATGCTCCAGCGACGTGACATTCAACACAGTTCTTGTCGAGAATGACCGTCTGAATGATGTCCCAAGTGGAAGTCGCCTCAGGCTCCTGTGGCTCCGGTTCCAGAGAGTTGGAGTTGCCGCTGCAGCCCGAGGCTAGCAGGCAAGTCATTGATCCAAGTAGAATTCTATGAATAGCCTTCATAACATCACTCGAAGGTGAGGTATCGCCATGAGACATCTGTTCCAAGTATGCACACTACTGATCCTACTAGTAACCAACACGCTATTTAATGGTGCTGAAGGGCAATTATTAAATATGCCATTGCCCGAGTTGCCAGAAAACCAAGAGATCTTGGTGTCTGAAGTGACCCTTGCTCCTGGACAAGAATCCTCACCTCATCGTCATAATGCCCATGTTTTCGTCTATGTCCTGGAAGGTCGAGTAAACATGCAGGTTGCGGGAGGGGAGTTAGTGGCCCTTTCACCAGGGGAAATGTTCTATGAAAACCCTGACGATATCCATATGGTTTCTCAGAATGCCAGTGATACAGAATCAGCTAAGTTCCTGGTGCATATCATCAAGACTGTTGGTATGCCAGTCACCACTCAGGTAGGACCTCTAAACCCTGAAAGAATTCTATTTAAAAAGGACCTTAGACACTGAGGATTAGCTGATGAACAAAACCCTGTCACTCGCTCTCGCTCTGATCGTGCTCGGGTGTGTTGATGCAGAGTCCCCGATGACCCATCAGCTCATTGCGGGCCCCTCCACAGTTGCGTTCGGATACTACGATCCCACTAAGCCCGGTGTGCTCCGGATCCAGTCGGGTGACGTGGTCGAAGTCACGACCATGCTTACAAGCAGCCCCACGCGCCTTCAGCAGATGGGACTCCCGGCGGCTGAGGTCCAGCCCGAGCTTTCGGCGATCTATGATGAGGTGACTGATCGAGGGCCTGGTGGTCATATCCTCACTGGACCGATTCATATTGAGGGGGCCAGCCCAGGTGATGTCCTAGAGGTCCGAGTCCTGTCCGTCGGTTACTCGATTGACTACGGGTACAACGGTTGTAGTGGCTTTGTGCGAGACCTGTGCGATGCCGACCGCCGCTCACGCCTGATCCGGATCGACACCGAGAATAACCAGGCAGAGATCGCTCCCGGAATCGTGATTCCGCTAAAGCCCTTCTTCGGTAGCATGGGCGTAGCACCACCACCTGACTCAGGACGTGTGAGCAGCGTGCCACCCGCCCGTCATGCGGGCAACATGGATTTGAAGGAACTCGTAGCTGGGACAACACTCTACATTCCCGTGTGGGTCGAGGGTGCTCTTTTCGAAGTTGGTGACGGGCATGCGGCACAAGGTGATGGTGAGGTCAATCAAACGGGCCTTGAGACATCTCTCGAGGGTAGCCTGCAGTTCTTAGTCCACCGAGACTGGACGCTCGACTGGCCACGTGCTGAAACTCCGACACACCACATCCTAATGGGGTTTGACCCGGATCTGGAAAAAGCTACAGAGATCGCTATTCGGGAGACTGTGGAGTTTCTCATGGAGCGGACAGACTTGTCTTCCGGTGAAGCTTACTCGGTGATCTCAATGGCAGTAGATCTAAGGATTACTGAGTTAGTGGATCAAAATGTCGGCGTTCACGCGATGGTGCCTAAGGAGCTGCTCCAGACGGTTGGGACAGAGCGCGAACCCACTGACCTACTAAACGGGAACTAGCCACTACCTTTTGTCTAAATTTCCTAGCGCTTCAGTTTTCTTGATAGGGCTTCTCGGCACAGTAGCTTGTGCTTCGAACTCACCGACGGACCTAGAAACAGCGGATTGTGGCCATGGGGTTGATCCGAGCATCGTGAGCTTGGGTCAGAACGTAGTTCTTTCAGAGTCCGGAGAGATTCAACCACCGCAGGGCCGACCGATCCAGAAGGGCTGGACTCTAGGGCAGTCAGCTACCTCGATCACAGATCACAACGAACGCGAATATGCTCGAGTTGCTTCCTACATGATGCCAATTCGCGATGCAATCATGTGTGACCTTGATGAAACGAGCCTGACATTATGGCAGACACTTACAGCAATCTTGCGTCTCAATAACATCAAGACAGTGCAAGATCTTTCGGGGACACCAAAAGAACAGGTCTACTCAAACGATGGTATTCATCAGCACTTAACGAGCGATGGGCCCGATTACAATGCTATGATGAAATATCTAGAAGAGTCTGAATTGGAGCTGAAGTGCTTGGCGTTCATTAATTTTGACTTCACCAACCCAGAAGGTGCGAACCATTGCGAAATTCATGGTCTAGCCCAAGGCTCAGGTCTAGTTATCCCATAGCCGTTCTGTCTAGAGACGCAAAGGTCACAGGGGGCATGTGAACTATGAACATCGTTCGAAAATTATTGATGGTGATCGGAGTACTTATCCTGATTCCGGTTGTTGCGATGGCTACTCTGTCGGTTTCGGCACGTAATTCTGACGGACCATCTACAGTTTTCGCTGGCGGGCGTCTTGTGGCTGGTGAGTTGGTAACAGACCCAGAGCCGGATTGGACTTTCGTACGTAATATAGGAACCATCGAACTCCAGCTCCTCGATCCCCCCCGGTCCCGCTTGATCTGGGTAGCCGAACACGAAGGGAAGATCTATGTCGTGTCTGGATACATGGGCAGCACTATCGGACGTCTATGGAAAAGGTGGCCTGCGCAAGCGGAACGAGATGGTCGAGCTATTGTTCGCATTGATGGCAAGAGGTATGAGCGCCATCTCGTGCGTATAATGACTGGCAGCGAAGTTGAGGGTGTAACTGCAGAATTCAACCGCAAGTATAGGGCTGGACTGACACCTGCTACGATAGAAGCAGGGACGACGTGGCTTTTCGAGTTGGCCCCACCAGACTCAGATGTTACCGGAAGCCTCAGATGAAAAAGTACCAGTGGATTATCATTGGAATAATGATTGCCGTCGTACTCATCGTTCTATTCGTACCCGGTGTCGCCGAGTATATCGAACGAGAGCTATTGAGCTGGCTCGTTAGGGTAGCCTCATAGAGATCAGTTAACCCTAACAGAAAGCAAGGCCCAATAATCCTCTCAAGAGGGCTGTTCTGATCTAGTCTGGCACACCCGCTTAGGTTGCGGATCTCCAGGGTACAGAGTCAGAATTAGCCTAGTAGTTCGTTCTTTCCACAAAAGAGCAGTGGACCTCAGGTCCGCTGCCCAAGGGAGATCCAACGATGGGCGATAGAATCAAGCCGATTATAGGTGCCTGGGCCACTGGATGTGTCGTAGGCTATGTCGCAGTAACAAACTTCTTTAACCCTGCGATGCCTGCTCCGGCATTCGAGCCTGTCGTGGCTAACCTCATGCTCAGTACGGCCCTCTACCAGATCATCGCAGTTGTTTTCTTTGATTGGGCTGTCCAAAAGTCTGGACAAGCCATGCATACGGCGTGGGTGATTGCGATATCGCAGATTCTACTCGTGGATGTCAACTATTGGATTATTGGGCGTCGAGAGCTGGAGCCAGCTTTGTACAGCGTTGTCATAATCTTCGTGATATGGACGGCTATTGCATTCGTGTACGACAAACTATCCGACGCGGCCTAGGCTTTTTATTCACGCGACAGGTTACTAAGTGTTGAAGGGGTCTTGGCCGGGCAGCCGGCCAAGACCCCTTTACCTACAGAATTAGGTAATGAAGAAAACCCTACTATCCATTCTCGTTTTTATGATGGTTGGTCAAATGAGCCTGAGGGCTCAGGAGCCGATGGAGCTCAACGAGCTCGTTCAGAGGGGCGACCTTTATCTGGTACCGGAAACCTTTCAGCCATACACAGGTCCAGTCTTCATCATGCGTAACCCAAGCATGGTTGGACTTTGGGCGACCTTGAGAAATGGGAAGTGGCACGGTCCTTATGAGCTTTACCATGACGAGACCGGTCAGTTGGTCAGTAAGGGAGAGTTCAGGGACGGAGAGCAGTGTGGTGAGTGGCTAGAAGAGGGTGAGACGCTCAGTTACCCACCGTGTCCTACCGGCTAAGTTGCGGATCTACAGGACTCCAAAGCAGACTTAGGGTATGGAGCGAAACCCCGTAGTTAAAGATGACGCCCAATCTCGGCGTAGCTTTCTCTCATATTTCTCTGGGATCGGAATCTCCTCCACGCTCATGCCCGGTCTCTTGTGGGGATGTATGCAGGAAGCCGAAGAACAGGAAGTCACTCTGGCGATGACGAGGACGGCGGCGCAGGTGGCAGGCCTTGATTTTAGCGACGAAGAACTCGAGATGATCGTTGATGGGGTGAATCAGAGCCTTGAGCGCTTCGAGGAGATTCGGGCGACACCCTTAGAAAATTCTGTCATGCCGCCACTGCACTTCATTCCGATGGTCTCCGGTATGGATGTCGAGTATGTCGAGGGATCTTTACGCTTGGGAGAACGGTCACCTGTCACACGTCCTACCGACCTGGAAGATGTAGCTTTTTGGTCGGTGACGGACCTCGCACAACTGATTGAGTCCCGCCAGGTGCGACCCAGTGAGCTGACAGAGATGTATATCAGTCGATTGAACCGTTACAACCCAACATTGAACTGTGTGGTAACGCTCACTGAGAGTCGTGCCCGGACCTTGGCTGAACAGGCCGATACAGAAATAGCCGAAGGACGCTACCGTGGTCCGTTACACGGAATACCGTGGGGTGCGAAGGATATTATTTCTGCACGCGGATATCCCACTACCTGGGGAGCGGCACCCTTCGAGAATCAGGCATTTAATTTGGACGCTACCGTTGTTGAGCGCTTGGATGAAGCAGGCGCTATTCTGGTGGCTAAGCTTACTACAGGCGAGCTCGCTTTTGGGGACAACTGGTTCGGTGGACGTACGAACAATCCTTGGGATCCCGAGCAGGGCTCGAGTGGCTCTTCCGCAGGGTCAGGGTCAGCGACCGCGGCGGGGCTAGTGGGTTTTGCTATCGGTACGGATACTGGTGGGTCCATCCTCTCTCCCGCGGTGCGCTGCGGTGTCGTTGGGCTCCGTCCTACTTTCGGACGCGTAAGCCGCTACGGTGTGATGGCGGCTGGCTACAGCTTGGACAAGATCGGCCCGATGTGCCGGACAGCTGAGGACTGCGCAGTCGTGCTACACGCGATCGCAGGTCCTGACGGGAAGGATATGTCAGTACCACGTGACATGCCGTTTAATTGGGATGGAGATGCAGACCTGAGTGCGCTACGGATTGGCTACTTCGCGTCCGCTTTTGAGGAAGAACAGGCGAGGCAGAGTGAAGAAGACAGGGCCAATGCTGAGGCTACGCTCAGTACACTGAGGGGGATGGGATTCTCTCTCGAGGCTGTAGAGATCCCACGTAACGACCTGACCTATTTCATCGAGTATGTTGAGCGGGCAGCCGGGTTTGCCGAATTTGCCCGATCAGGGCAAGACCAAGGGCTTCGGAGACAAAACCACCGTGGAGAATTGCGTGTATCGCAGCTTGTGCCTGCTGTCGAATATCTGCAAGCCAACCGCATTCGCATGCTGCTCATGGAAGAATTGGCGCAAGCACTGGACGAAATCGACGTAGTGGTGGCTCCGTGGAGGTCGATCAATCCGCTTACGAGCATGACGGGTCACCCGGTAGTGGCGGTGCCTAACGGGTTTACAGGGCAGGTGACTCCCACCGGCATCGCATTCATGGGATCCATCTATGGTGAGGATAGGCTGCTTGCGTTAGCCAAGGCATATCAGGAGGCTACTGGCTTCCACGAACGCCATCCTGATCTCTAGGTCTCAAATGAAGCTTTCTCATCTCACACTGATGATTGTGGGCACGATACTGATTGCCCCGGTCACGGTGAGTTCCCAACAAGGAGTATGGAAGCTGGATGTATCAGAGCCCTTGACCTACTTCATTTCTGAAGGATCAGAAGAGTCCGGGTTCAAGGAACCAGATCGTGTTCTGGCCGAATGGGCACTCGAGGCGTGGGCTCGGCAGACCAATCCTTCTCTGGAAATGGTTCCTGGCCCGGAAGAGTCGGCGACGATTCGAGTTTATTGGGTAGCCGCGGGAGAGGGTATGTACGGTGAAATGAGGGCAAGGATGGTCGATGGGCGGTTGGCCGCTGACGTGTTTGTTCATCCGGATACTGAAAGCCTCGGACTTGATATTGCACAGAGGGCGAGGTTGGACCCGTTATTCAGGGATACTGTCGTTTATCTGACGTGTGTTCATGAATTGGGCCATGCGTTTGGGTTACCCCATACCGGTGCTTTCTCGGACATTATGTATACGTTCCAATATGGCGGAGATTTCGTTGGGTACTTCATGCGTTTCAGGGAACAACTCGAAGCCTGGGATGACATCAGGATGGCCTCTCCATTTTCCGACTCAGATAGCGCTACGTTCAGGTTCTTGTATCCTCATAGCGGTGGCAGTTGAACTCCTAAAAGCAGGAACTGTCTGGTGAGATTCTCAGTTGCATTAACTCTGATTGCTGTTCTGCTTTGGCAGCCTACAGATGGGATTGCTCAGGAATTAGAGGGACGGAATATAGATGAGTTGATTCAGTCGGGTGGGGTGTTTGTGGAATCAAGCTCTCTGAGAGCCTACAGCGGACCTGTATACAGGTTATTTGAAGGTACCGAAGCAAAGATTCAACTTCGAGCGACACTACAGGATGGCCTGCCTCACGGCTCGTACGAGTGGTTCTACGAAGACGGTCAGTATAGGCAGAAGGGCACTTTTAATATGGGAGAAAAGTGCGGTGACTGGTTCGAGGATGGCGTATTAGCCGCCTACCCGCCCTGTCCGTCTACTTTCAAAGACAGAAATTAGCTTCACCGAAGTGTCCCGACCTCAGACGGCCCCTGTCGTTTCCAACACGGTGACAGGATAACTTGTCTTGAGTAGAGAATCCCTGTTATGAGAGAATACAATGGTAAACCGACGTGAATGGCTTCGAATCAGCGCCGCAACTGG
>CAWVZF010000049.1:0-14368 GCA_963934665.1 uncultured bacterium
CCATCCGGAAGATGTTTCGGGCGCTTCGGCATGAGTCCCCCATCATACCAGTGGAGTTGGACAGGTCCCCGCTCACCACGCCGAGGAAAGTCATAGTGAACCTTAGTCGCCAATGGGTACGAGACAGGATCGTCTTCTGGTCCACCCCATATAGACGAAGTCGCTTCGACCGTGGTCGGATAACCTAAATCCAGGGCCCAAAAAGGATGGTCAATTAGGTGGGCACCCATATCTCCCAAGGCGCCTACACCAAAGTCCACCCAACCCCGCCAATGGAATGGGTGGTAAATCGGGTGATATCGTACATCCCTGGAGACAGGTCCAAGGAATAAGTCCCAAGCCAAGTGATCCGGCACACTAAAGTCAGCCCACAGGGCGCCCGCATGAGCCTCGGCTACTGAACCCGGCCACCACGAACGGTCCGCTGATAACGGATCAAAATCCTCTGGGACCGGAGCAGGTTGCAGAAGGCCCTGCGCCCAAATCGGCCTATTCGTCCAGACATGGACTTCATGAACATCACCGATGACCCCTGCAGCAATCCATTCATTAATGAGCCTGGCATCGTCGCTCGAATGACCTTGGTTCCCCATCTGTGTCACAACCCCTGTAGACGTTGCCAGCTCGTCGAGCACACGAGACTCATGGACGGTAGTAGTCAGTGGCTTCTGAACGTATACGTGCTTCCCAGCTCGCATCGCCGCAGCTGCAATAACAGCATGGGTGTGGTCAGGCGTAGCAATTAGCACCGCCTCGATGTCCTTCTGCTCATCCAACATCGCCTGGAAGTGCGTGTACTTATGGGCTTTCCCGTACTGCTCCTTCCATCGCATCCCTTTCTCTCTAGGTCTGCCATCAGCGCCTGTGGAGCGTTCTTCGACCTTAGCTTCGACCAACTGATGATCAATGTCACAGACTGCAATGATGTTTTCGGTGCCTAGTTCCTGGGCATTCTCACCTCCCACACCACCGGCACCGACGATCGCGATATTGAGCGTATCACTCGGAGCTTGATATCCCGGGCCTCCCAAAACATGCCGCGGTACGATCATGGCCCCCATCGCTACCTTTGAACTGTTCGAGACGAAGTCTCTACGTGTGATATCTTCCGGCACGAGATCCCATCCTTGCAGCGGCCAACTGTGTGTGGCCGTTCTTGACCACAAGATAGGCTTATACGGGGGATTCGAAACGGCCAGTGACTTTGGCTATATCAGGCCTCTGGGACAGCAGCAATGCACTCAATCTCAACCAGCGCTCCTAGTGCAAGACCGCTACCAGCGACAGCGGAGCGAGCTGGCGGGTCCGATGGGAAGTACTGGACGTAGACCTCATTAACTGCAGCGTAATCGCTAATATCTGCCAGAAACACTGTGCACTTAATGAGATCCAGCAAGGTGGCACCAGCAGCATCTAGAACCGCGATGATATTCTCCATCGTTTGATGTGTTTCAGGGACCACGCCTCCTTCAACTAACTGCGGAGGGTTCACACCGGGCTGGGCACCAATAGCACCAGACAAAAAAATCAAATTCCCACTCTTAACCGCTGATGAAAACACCGGTAAGCGAGCAACACCCTCGGGTTGAATGATCTCTTTGCGAGGCCTCATCTCCGGAGTTGCCACCGTGCCTTCTATATCCCCCCTCTGTCGTTCCTCGAAGGAACATCCAATCAGGAGGGGTAGAAGCAAGGCAGCTAGGATAGAGCGTGTCATCTGGAGCCTCTCTCGAATCACATTTCGATGGGAGGGAAAGGTGGTCGAGGTTCTCAGGGCGCGCTACTCTCTGATATGGATCGGCGACACTTTAACGGGCTTGCGGCAACAGGCCTTATAGGACTCAATCTCGGGCCACAGGCTTGGCTCGACCTTTTGTCTGACCAGAATTCGGAGGTCGATGGTCGCCGGCTGAATCAGCGGATGCGCAGGCTTGCAAGCTTTGGTGCTAACGCAGCAGGCGGCATCGACCGTGTTGCATTCAGTGATGCAAATATCGAAGCACTCGACTGGATAGCTGGACTACTCGTGGAGTCAGGCTTTTCTCCTTCAATTGACTTTGCGGGTAATTTGATCGCCCGCAAACCGGGATCCAGTTCTGAGCTTTCTCCAATCATGCTCGGCTCCCACATCGATTCGGTTCCTGGCGGCGGTAACTACGACGGACAAGTCGGTTCGATGGGTGCCCTAGAAGTTGCTGCTTCGCTGGCTGACGCAGCTCATACCACTCGACATCCACTCGAAATCTTGATTTTCTCGAACGAGGAAGGGGGGAAAACGGGTAGCCGTGCCCTAGCCGGAGAGGTAGAGGGGTTCGAGTTGGATATAGTCACCGCTTCAGATTTTACGATCGCGGACGGCATTCAGCGACTCGGAGGGAACCCCAATCGCCTGGAGGAAGTGCGCCGGACGGATGGGTCGGCGGAGGCCTTCTTGGAGCTACACATTGAGCAGGGCGCGGTATTGGACGCAGATGAGATCGACGTGGGAGTCGTCGAGGGGATTGTAGGAATCATGCGTTGGACCGTAACTGTTGATGGCAGCACCAACCACGCCGGCACGACCCCTATGGACCGGCGGGCCGATGCGATGGTCGGTGCGGCGAGGTTCATCGATCTAGTCCATACAACTGCTCGTCGGATGCCAGGCCAACAAGTTGCTACAGTGGGCAGACTTGAAGCTGAACCAGGTGTACCTAATGTGATACCTGGTCGTGTCACTATGACGCTTGAGATCAGAGACCTCTCAATGGACGGCATTGAGCGTGTCTACAACGAAATCAATCGCAACTTGATCCGGATTACAGAAGAGACCAACACCCACTTCTCATTCCAACGCTTCTATACGAGCAGGGCAGCTCCGACTGCTCCTTGGATTCGTGAGATCATCGAAGCTTCTGCACGGGGCCTCGGCCTTTCCACCCGCCGCATGCCCTCAGGAGCCGGACACGACGCTCAGAGCATTGCACTCTTTGCACCGGTTGGAATGATATTCGTGCCCTCTGTAGCTGGCATCAGCCATGCACCTGACGAGCATACCACCCCTCAGGATGTCATCAACGGCGCTAACGTCCTCCTGCAAACGCTGCTAGAGTTGGACGAGCGATAAGGTCCACTTAGCTGCACCTAAGAATCTCCGGATCAGGTCGCAGCTCTTGGATCATTAACGCGACGGAGAAGCCCCAGCCCCACGATAAAGAGAACACTGATCGCCATCACGGCGAGCCGCTGGTTGCCACCACTGGCCACGGCGATATAGCCAAACACTAAGGGGCCGACGACAGATGAAGACTTACCACACAGGGCATAGAAACCAAACATCTCCGCTTCCTTACCCTTTGGAATCAGTGCAGCCATAAATGCACGGCTGGCTGCCTGAACAGATCCCAAGCCGAATCCTGCTACCATCGCGAGTGCACCAAACCACAGTTTTGAGGTTGGAATGAACCCGATGCTAACCGCGACAAGGGTCCAGATGACCAACACGCCACTCAATATTTTCTTCGGACCCAAGCGGTCCGTAGGCTTCGCCAGCGCAAAGGCGCCAAATAGAGCGGAGATCTGGAGCGCTATGAACAGATAGACCAGCTCATCTTGTGTATATCCAAACGTCGTCGATGCTACCGTACTCGACATGTAAATTGCAGTGAGTACTCCGTCGATATAGAAGAAGAATGCAAGCAGAAAGCGCCTAAGGTCCCTCTCCTGTAGTACCTCACCCAGGATCTCCCGGAAGTTGGTCACACCCCACCGTGCGGCCCGACCAACGGACATATCACTAGCCTGGTCCTGGGGAAGGAACAGGAACGATGGTATCGAGAATATGATGAAGAAAACTGCAACCATGATCCATACCAGATCGATATTCGTCTCAATAAGAGGGATAGCAAGCAGGAGGCCCACTGCCGAGCCTGCGTAGCCCACTCCAAACCCAAGGCCAGATACCCAACCTTGTTTATCCGAAGGGGCGATGTCGGGTAGGTACGCATTATAGAATACCAGACAGGCCTCATATCCTACGTTTGCAAATACGAATACGGTGAATCCCCAAGCCACCGCTCCCGGACCAAGTGTCGTAAATAGCGCAACTCCTGTGAGACACATGGCGACGAAAAAAGCCATGAACCTCTTACGCATGCCTGCTCGATCTGCAATCGCCCCAAGCAAGGGCGAACTAACTGCAACAATCAGAGCAGAGAGAGATACGGCCCGACCCCACCACCAGTCACCGATACTGTCGGTATTCCCCACAACGGTATTGATATAATACACCTGAAAAACAACGCTCGTGATGACTGCCGGGTATACAGAATTAGCTAGATCAAAGAGCGCCCATGCCCCGACTTGTTTCTTGTTCACCCAAGTCTCCTGCGGACTGTAATACCCATTCAGGCTAGCCTCATCAGTAAAAACCTATCCATAGACAACCTACGCCTCAGTTGCGTCTTCCCGATCGCTAAGCGAATCTCAGCAGCCCAGGCCAGTCGGCATGATAGAATTCCCCCAAAACCGAATACTCAATGAACAGACTCGCGGGCAAGCGCGTCCTTATCACCGGTGCTTCAGCTGGTATCGGAGAAGCATGTGCGAACGCCTTCGCAGAAAGTGGGGCTGATCTTCTCCTTTCCGCTAGGCGTGTTGAACGTGTTGAAGAATTGGCCGGCCGTATCTCCGAAGACCATGGCGTAGAGGTCCACACGGCCAGGCTCGACGTAACTGACTCACCTGCAGTTACCGAATACGTAGAAGAAATCGCTAACGCGGACCTTGTGCCGGATATCCTAATCAATAATGCCGGTAAAGCTGTTGGGCTTGATCTGCTGCATGAAGGATCGCTCGATGACTGGGAAGACATGATCGATACCAACATAAAGGGACTGCTGTATGTGTCCCGTGCGGTCATCCCACACATGGTCAGCCGCGATTCTGGGCATGTTATCAATATCGGTAGCATTGCGGGGCGCTGGGTCTATCCTAAAGGGGCAGTATACAACGCGACGAAGTTTGCAGTCTGGGCGCTTAACGAAGGCATGAACATTGACCTCGTCGGGACAAGAGTTCGAGTCTCGAGCGTAGATCCTGGTATGACTGAGACAGAGTTTAGCGAGGTACGCTTCCATGGAGACAAGGAGCGAGCGGATGAAGTCTATGAGGGAACTAAGCCACTCACAGGTGAGGACATTGCTGACGCGATTCTTTACGTCGCAAACACACCAGAGCATGTCGACATCATCAATCTAGTCATGATGCCCACCCAGCAACGTCACGCTTTCGTGCTCCATCGCGAGTGAAGGGCAGCTCACCGCACGTCATTGTCTTTACACTTTGGTTGCTCGTCTTCTCCTCGGCGAGCCAGACCATGATTATCTCGCCGATCCTTCCTCAGATCGGCGATGACCTCGGAATAGCAGACGCCGCACTAGGGACACTAGTATCCGCATACTCTCTGATGGTAGGCATCTTCGCGATCCTCTCTGGTCCAGTATCGGACCGCTTCGGACGCCGCCGGATTCTGCTGATCGGCTGTGGTGCCATGACTGTTGCACTGATGCTACACACGCTCGTATCTGACTATGCCTCATTCCTTACCGTGCGGATGTTTGCGGGCATGGCAGGTGGAATACTGAGTGGCGCTGCAGTCTCCTATATCGGGGACTATTTCCCCTATGAACGACGTGGTTGGGCAACCGGATGGGTCATGAGCGGGTCCGCCTTTGGTCAAATCGTAGGCATTCCGATCGGAATCGTCCTGGCAGGCCAGTGGGGCTTCAGAGCGCCCTTTTATATCTTTGCCGTAACGATGGCAGCGACAATCCTGCTGCTCTTTTTCAGGGTTCCACAGCCTCCTGGGAAGCAATCACTTGAGCAATTAAGTGTTCGAAAGGCAGCGGCAGATTACGCTGCAATGCTACGCCGACCCGAAGTAGCCTGGGCAGCAGTCGCCTACTTCGTGATGTTCCTTGGAGTTTCAATCTTCACGGTATATCTCCCAACCTGGCTCGAGCGAGATCTCAATATTTCTGGAAACGAGATAGCGTTGATGTTCTTAGTGGGTGGAATCGCCAACGTTCTGACGGGACCTCAGGCTGGGAAGTGGTCAGATCGGATAGGCCGTAAGGGCATTATCCTCCTTGCATGTATCGGACTTTCATCCCTAATGCTGCTCACGGTCCCACTTGTAACGAATGTTATAACGGCATGTGTCTTCTTTTTCCTGATTATGATGCTCGTAGCCATGAGGACTAGCCCCTTCTCTGCACTACTTACTGCTTTGGTTAATGACGACCGACGTGGCTCACTCATGAGTTTAGCGGTTGCTCTGGGACAGATGGGTTTCGCACTTGGTGGAGCCATAGCAGGTCCTCTTTTCGCTGGAATGGGGTATAGCTCAAACACTGTACTTGGAGCCATTTTTGTGCTCGCGATGGGTCTCATCGTATGGTTCTTTATCCCTGAACCCCGAATCCGAACTACTCTGGCCGCAGCAGACTAAATCACAACCCCTATCGCCCTAGCTAGGCCTCCGTATCTTTTTTTTCACTTCAAAATCAGGGTGCCTTACCACCCAGGACACTTCTGTGGACAGAGATTCTGACAATACGCTAGGCTCCCTATTCTTCGAGCGAACCTGTTACGGTTCTCCGGAGGGAAGGAACCGGTCATGCCGTTAGAGTTCGAGAGCGGCATCCTGGGGATCCAGGTCCAGATTGATAAGCTGCTCGACCTTGCTGATCGCAAGGGCATCGACGTATCGAGTGAGGTAGAGGTTCTCCGAGAGAAGCTACTCGAGATTAGTCAGCAAACGTACGCAAACCTAAGTCCTATGGAACAAGTTCTCGTTGCACGACACCCTCAGCGACCATACACACTCGACTATGTCGATCTCATATGTAGCGATTGGATCGAACTACATGGTGATCGTGCATTCCGAGACGACCAAGCAATCGTAGGCGGATGGGGCCGTATACGTGGACGGACAATCATGGTGATTGGCCACCAGAAAGGCCGCACTATGAAAGAAAACTTAGACCGAAATTTCGGCATGCCTCACCCCGAAGGTTACCGGAAGGCACTCCGCCTCATGAAACAAGCAGAAAAGTTTGGACGGCCTGTTGTTACGCTCATCGACACCCCAGGCGCTTATCCCGGTATCGGAGCAGAAGAACGGGGCCAAGGGGAAGCAATTGCAACAAATCTCCGGGAAATGGCACGATTAAGAACACCTCTTATAAGCGTGATAATCGGTGAAGGCGGATCAGGAGGTGCGCTCGCCCTAGGTGTGACCGACCGCATTATGATGCTTGAGCACTCAGTTTATTCAGTGATCTCACCCGAAGGCTGCTCAGCCATACTGTGGCGTTCCGCAGAACATCGTGAGGAGGCTGCCAGTGCCCTGCAGCTAACAGCTGACGATCTAATCGATCATGGTGTATGTGACGAAATCATCCCTGAACCGATAGGTGGTGCTCATTCGGATTGGAAAACTACTGGGGCCCATCTTGAAGATGCCCTAGACCGCGTCCTGTCTGAGCTTACAGAACTGACAATTGATGAATTACTCGAAAGTCGTTGGGCAAAATATGAAGCGATTGGAGCATGGCGTGAAGCATGAGGGACGATAAAGCCTGGACCGGTTTTGCAGAAATTTCGTTCAAGGGTAACCGCAAGGCTTATTTCGGCTACACTAACCTTGATCTGCGTCCCGGCCTGGATGTAATCGTCGAGGCAGACCCAGGTAAGGACTTGGGGAAAGTGACAGCCGTAGGAGTGATTGCTGAAAGGAAGTGCTCATCCTCGAACGGAGGTTGCGCAACGCCGGCTCCAGAGAAGAAGGTTCTTCGGATTGCTCGCCCAGACGATATCGGGAAAAGTCAGACACTCCGAAAAGATGAAGATCGAGTGCGTGTGGAGGCCCGTAAATTGGTAACTAAGCACCGGTTAAGCATGAAGGTGACAGATGCGGAGTGGCAATTCGATCGCAATAGGCTCACCGTCTACTTTACAGCTGAGAAACGTGTTGACTTCCGCCAGCTCGTGCGAGATTTAGCAAGTAAATTTAAGGCTCGTATCCAACTAAAGCAGATCGGAGTACGGGATGAAGCTGCACTCCTAGGAGGAGTAGGCCGCTGTGGACGAGAGTTATGCTGCTCCACCTGGCTCCCTGAACTTAAGCCAGTCAGCCTTCAACTCGCTAAAAGCCAGGGTCTCTCTTTAAACCCCTCTCAAATCAGTGGATGCTGTGGCAGGCTGATGTGTTGCCTCATGTACGAGCACCGTACCTACGTAGAAGCCCGACGGAGATTCCCACGTGAAGGTCGTAAGATCCGCACGGGAAGAGGGCTCGAGCGTGTGATAACAATCGATATCTGGAATGATACAGTTTTACTCAAAGATGATGAGGGCACCCGTCGTAACTTGACGCTTGAGCAACTAGAGGAAGAGGTCTCACAGTGAGTGATGCCAGGCGTTTCTTCATCACAACCCCCATCTATTACGCTTCGGGTGAGCCTCATATCGGACACGCCTACGCAACGATTCTCGCAGATTTGATCGCACGCTTTGGCCGACAAACTGGAGCTGATGTCTTCTTCCTCACCGGGACTGACGAACACGGGCAAAAGATGCAGGAAGAGGCTGAGCGTCGGGGCATTAAACCAATCGAACTGTGTGATACTATGGCGACCGCCTTCGGCAAGGCATGGGAAACCCTTGAGATTTCACACAACCGCTTTATAAGGACTACAGAGCCTGAGCATATCGCTGTTGTAACCGCCTTTCTTCAACGTCTCTGGGACCGTGGTGAGATTTATGATGGAGTATACTCTGGGTGGTACTGCGTATCTGACGAGCGTTACTGGACTGACAAGGACCTCGGGCCAGGAGGCACCTGCTCAATCTGCAGCCGAGAGGTTACGTACGTAGAAGAAAAAAACTACTTCTTCAAGATGAGTAATTACCAAGACGCCTTGGTCCAACACATCGAGGACAACCCAGACTGGATCATTCCGGAAATTAGACGAAACGAAGTCCTAGGCTTCTTGAGGCAACCCCTTGCTGACCTCTCAATCTCACGACCGAGGGGACGAGTCTCCTGGGGGATACCACTACCTTTTGATGAAGACCACGTGGCCTATGTCTGGGTTGATGCCCTGATAAACTACCTCACAGCCTCAGGAGCAATTAACCCTAAGGCCCCACCAGGTGAACAAGGCTTTGAGGATGTGTCTAATTCTTGGTGGCCTTGCGATTTGCATCTGATCGGCAAAGACATCCTTACGAACCACTCGGTTTACTGGCCGACGTTACTGATGGGTGCCGGTCTCCCAATCCAACGACAGATCTTATCTCACGGATGGTGGATTGTGGGAGACACAAAAATGTCCAAATCACTTGGAAACGTAGTAGACCCACTAGCGCTGCGAGAGGATTTTGGAACTGATGCTGTCCGCTGGTATCTACTTCGGGAGATGCCCACTGGTTCAGATGCCTCATTTACACCAGAACGGTTCATGACACGCTACAATGAGCTCTCTAATGTGCTTGGCAATCTTGTGAGTCGTTCAATTTCGATGGTCTCGAAGTACCGAGACGGAATTGTACCCATCTCCCAAGATGACGGTCTCTCCAGCGAAATCAGCCAGGCATTAGCTAGTAATCATGAGGCGATGGCTGATTACCGTATACATGAAGCGCTCGCAGCTAGTATGGACCTAGCCAGGGCTGCAAACGTCTATGTAGAGGACCGCCAGCCCTGGACACAAGCCAAAGATCCGAATGCAGCACAAGAACTAGATGAGACTTTGGCCACCTTAATGCGGGTCCTATGTGTGCTTTGTGCCCTCTTCGAACCTGTTGCTCCAGGTAAGATGGCCGAACTAGCACTTCGACTCGGACTTGACCGCCTTCCGTCCTTGGAAACTGCCCTAACAGTCAACCTTGCCGGTAACCGTTTAGAGGTGAGTGATCCGCTCTTCCCGCGAGTCGAGCCATCTTGGGCTGGGGATTTGGGTTGACGCTCACTTCAACCCTCGTCTACTTTTTCAGTCGCAAATGAGGGTCCCGACAAAGCATAGAGAGCGATATCACGAATGATTGGAGATAGGTGGACATTTCTGTTAGTCCGAGACGGACACAGCACTGTCAAGCAATACTCCCTGTCCTCACGCCTCCTTCGAATTCTAGTTGGAGGAGGGCTGTTAGCAGCTCTGATCTTAGTTGGATACGCTGTCACGATTGGGGTTGACGGGTACGCTCGATTACGATCAGCTCAACTGGACACTCGTAACACTGTCCTGCAGGACGAACTCCAGCAGTTTCAGACTCGCGTCGATCATCTCGAGTCGACGTTAAATCATATTGCTCAGAATGACGCCCGCTTCCGCAGCATAGCTGGGCTAGAATCTATCGACTCTGAAGTGCTACAAGCTGGTGTAGGAGGACCCGGACTAGCTGGACCAGAAACCCATTCACTCTGGACAATTGACCCATCGATTTCGGAGAACCTCTTCGAAGTGTCGTATGATCTAAACCAACTGGAACGCCGGGCCCGCTTATTGTCTAGCAGCTTAGAGGAAGCCACAGATTCTGTGCTCGCTCATAGGGATTTGTTGGAATCGACTCCCTCCATTTTACCAACCCCAGGATGGCTGAGTAGCAGCTATTCTGAATCCCGCATGCACCCTATCCACAACCGCCCACTTCCCCATCCTGGAGTAGACATTTCTGCTCCAAAGGGAACATCTATTTATGCAGCAGCTAAAGGTAGGGTTACTAAGGCAGGTTGGATCGTTGGATACGGACTCACGATTGAAATCGATCACGGCTTTGGATACGTGACACTCTACGGTCACGCCTCAGAGCTAATCGCGAGCCAGGGGGCAGAAGTAAAGCGTGGTGATGTAATAGCGAGAGTGGGTAGTACCGGTATCGCAACTTCACCACATCTGCACTACGAGGTCCGTGTTCAAGGTATAGCTCAGAACCCGGCTAATTTTATTCTCCCTGAACATATACGGTATTGACGACCTTCAAGGGATGATCATCCAGCAAGGCAATATGCTAGGCTTCTACTTTTCGCGGAGATATACTCTCAACTAGAATTTAAGGTCTATACATTATACTTATACGAAGTATTCGTAGCGTTATAGTAAGACCACCTTACTCGAAACTTGATGCTATTTTTCAACGGATGTACTTTCGCTCTCTTCTGTTTCTAAACAAGACGCATGGAGTTTAAATATGAGGTGTAGGTTCCTCTTGTTCAGCTTGAGCTTGCTGATAGTGGCCTCCGCTTGTGGACCGGCTGAGGTCGTGGTGACCATGGAGATTGATGTAGCCAATCCAGATGGAGAAGGAATGGTGACACGACCTCTTTCAGATATCGAGGTACAACTCCTGCCCTACGATAGAGATGCCGTCTTCGATTCGATGGCCAACGCGTTCGGCACACCAGAACCCCCCATTCCTGAAGAACTCATCGCGGAACGCGAACGGGTCCAAGAAGCACAGCAGGAATGGCAAAATAGCCAAAACCGCTGGAACTTGATCCGAGACACACTCCAGAAATTGACTACCGCCTTAGAGCAGTATAACCGTGGGGAAGCTACCTACGTTGTGCTATTCAGGGAGTGGAACGATTTCGATGGAGAGCTTGGCAATGTGGAACGCCAAATGAATCGGTCGTTCGAAAACTTTACCGGCCTGCAAGAAGGTACAATCGAGGCCTCTAACACCGTTCGAATGATGCGGGACAATTGGGGTGACGAGGCTTTCGCTGGATCAAATGAAGTCTTTCTAGGAAAACTCCGAGCCTCTGGTCTGGATGCTGTAGCCGACACCACAGATGCTTCTGGACTCGCCAGACAGAACTTAAGGGTTAAGCCTGGCCAATATTGGGTCCATGCTAGGTATGAGCTCACTTATACAGAACTCTACTGGAACATCCCTATCGAAGTTATTCGAGGAGACCCCGCTCAAGTGTCGCTTACCCGTGCTAACGCCGAGGAGCGAATTAAGCTGTAAGCGCTGCTCATCGGTCTCCGCATCCATATACTGCTATTAGGCCGCCCAGGCACGAACAAGTGCCCGGGCGGCTTCCTTTTATGAGTCTCGGAAGCGATTGTGTTGCCCCATGACCAGCACTAGTGGACCAAACCCCACCTTTCAGGTCGATACGGACTCTATCGGTTGGATCACATTTGATGATCCAAAGCGCAAGCTCAATGTGCTTTCTGAAGACGTTATGCGTGACCTCGCTGAAGCACTGGATCAGGCACACGTAGCAGAACGTGAAGGTCTCATCCATGCATTAGTGATCCAGAGCGGAAAAATACGCTCCTTCATTGCAGGAGCAGACGTACATGAGATCACCAAGCTCAAGGATCCATTGGAGGCAGAGCAGAAAATTCAACTTGGTCAAGCAATCTACGGGAAACTGGAGAACTTGTCGGTCCCAACCATCGCGGCAATCCATGGCATCTGCCTCGGAGGGGGCACGGAAATCGCGTTGGCATGTCAGCACCGAGTCCTTTCGAATTCAAAGACCACGAAGATAGGCTTACCAGAGGTTACTCTTGGAATATTGCCCGCATTGGGTGGGACAACTCGCTTACCGCGACTGGTCGGGCTAAAAGCATCGCTCGAACTTCTGCTAACTGGGAAACAGATCGACTCGCGCAAAGCCCAAAAAATTGGCTTTGCCCAAGAAGTTTTTCCTGAAGCCCTCTTTGAGCGAATGGTCCGAGATTTCGCTCTTGATGCTGTTGAACTCCAACCAAGAGCATCAAGACGGAAGAAGAAGCTCCTTAGTCGAGTACTAGATGATACCCTTCTCGGTCGCAAAATCGTGCTCAGCATGGCTAGAAAGAGAGTGGTTACCCAAACCGGTGGACATTTCCCCGCGCCACTCCGGATTCTGGACATCCTAGATAAGCATCTAGGTGGAAGCACCTCAGCTAGCCTGGCAGCTGAAGCGCGCCTCGGCGCGGAACTTATCGTCTCTTCAGTAAGCAAGAATCTCCTGCATGTCTTCCATACCAGAGAGACCGCCCGAAAGAGCAATGGTGCAGATCCTAAAGAGACTGATTCCAGTAAGATTCAAGTCCTAGGTGTACTCGGAGCGGGTATCATGGGTGGGGGTATAAGCCAACTTGCCGCGTACAATGGCGTACGTGTGTATATGAAAGACATCCATCACAAGGCCATCACTAGTGGATTGCACCATGCTCAAGGTCTATTTCGGAAGGCTACTCAGCGTAAGAAGCTAGCTAGAAGGCAGGCCGACCAACTCATGGAGTTGATCGCTGGAGGACTTGAATACTACGGAATCTCAAGTGCCCATGTGATCATTGAAGCAGTCGCAGAACAGATGGACATCAAGAAGTTAGTTCTCCGGGAAACAGAGGAATTCGTTCGCGACGATTGCATCATCACTACGAATACTTCTTCGCTCTCAGTAGACAAGTTGTCTGAGGAACTTAATCAGCCAGACCGTTTCTGCGGGATGCATTTCTTCAATCCTGTACACCGAATGCCGCTCGTCGAAATCGTGAGGGGGCGGGATTCAAGTGAGGACACAATCGCATCGGTGTACGCCTTTGCACTGCAGCTAGGTAAGGTGCCGGTCGTAGTGAGTAATGGCCCTGGATTTCTCGTCAATCGTGTTCTGGGACCCTATTTGAATGAGGCAGGATTCCTACTCGAAGATGGAGCAAGCATCCAGCAAATTGACAATGCTGCTAGAGAATTTGGCATGCCAGTAGGCCCATTAAGACTTATTGATGAAATCGGATTTGATGTCTCTTCGCATGCAGGAGCATCGCTCCATAAGGCTTTCGGAGAGCGGCTCAACCCCTCACTTGCTCTTGTCGCACTCTCTCAAACAGATCGATTGGGCAAGAAGGGTGGCCAGGGCTTCTATCAATATGAGAAGGGGCGCAGCAAAAAGCCTGACGAATCGATTTATGGTGAGCTACAAATACCGATGCCGGCTGAACCTCAAAAGTTCTCAGACCAAGAAATCCGTGCACGCCTAGTCCTGCAGATGATCAACGAGGCCGCCCATGTACTACAAGATGGTATCGTAGAAAGAGCGGACCAAGTTGATCTTGCGTTAATCATGGGTACAGGATTTCCGCCCTTCCGAGGCGGTCTACTCAGATTTGCTGACACCCTGCACCCTCGTGGTATTCTCTACCATATCCGGAAACTTGAAGAGGTCTACGGGACCCGATTCGCTCCTGCACCCCTCTTGATTGACCTCGCTGATCGGGACCAAACGTTTTACCAGGCGTTCGGAACATGATCGCGGGCATAGTTCCATGCGCTGGCACATCAGAACGAATGGGCGAACCCAAGGCACTGATGGAGGTCA
>CAWVZF010000050.1:0-13944 GCA_963934665.1 uncultured bacterium
GGGCGCTTTTCTAGGCCGATAAGCACTCCGCCCTCTGAAAAGCCATCATAAAGTGCCTTTTCCGGGGCGAGCACGAGGTCTCGGGATTTGAGTGCATCTTCAATCGCCTGATCAATCTCCCTTATAACTTCTAATTCGATGGTCTCCAGGCTAGTGACAGTGATTCCTTCGCCTGTCATGTAGCCTTCGAATAGACCTATCGGATCACGTCGTCCCCATTCTTTAAATAATTCTGCTGGAAATGTTTCTCTCGCTTCCTGCTCGTCATGGGTCGCATGTCCTCCCATTCGGAACGTATCTGCAACAATTGCTGCGGGACCCTTACCTGCCCGGCATTTGTCCACGGCGATACGAACCGCCGAAAACACATCTAAGACATTGTTGCCATCACACACTTGTGGCTCAATGCCGTACATGGCCGGCCAGTCATGGAGGTTTCCGGCGCCATGCTGGTCTAACCGGGTACCAAGAGCGATCTGATTATTTTGGATGATGAAGATTGCCGGAAGGTTCTGGACGGCTGCTAAGTTCATCCCTTCATGGCATGCAGCGGTCTTAGTGGCTCCATCTCCGACCCAAGTGAGGGCGACACGGGCTTCTCCTCGGTTGCGGAAAGCCATAGCGGCACCCGTGACAATACTCACGCTGGTTCCCATATGGCTAATGGGTTGAAGAATCCCGTTCTCCAGATTGCCTATATGCAGGTCTCTGCCCCCGCTGGGAGAGTCTGACGTGGCTACATATCCTCGGAACATATCTGCTAAGGACATGCCCATCATGTGGAGTGCTCCAGCGTTGCGAATCATCGGACTCACGACGTCGATCTCAGTATCTAGGGCTTTGACTGCACCCACCGTAACAGCTTCTTCGCCGGTTCCGAGCCAAGCTTTTGAAATAATGCCAGTTCTTACCCAACGCTTGAGTCCGATATCATGGAGTCGCGTCCTCAGCAGGTCACGATAGATCAAAAGCAGATCATCTTTACTGAGATCCTTGATAATCTCACTCCGGCCAGGATGCTCGGCGAGTGATTGCTTGAACGACTTTATAAGGTCGGGGTCCGGTGTCCAGTTCAGGTATTCCGGAGGGTCAAAAGCCTTGTAACGCTTCATGTATTCAATCTACAGTTAGCTAGGATCTGCGAAACGGCAGGGTAACGGAGGGCTTGGAACGCTGGCCGTATAGGATGATTCCGGATGGATTGCAGTGAGAGACGGCTAGAGTGAGATTGGTGCGTCATCCTACCTGCAAGCTTGTTAGTGAGTTGATTCGCGTGACAAACCCTAAGAATCATGGACGCGTCAAGGCTATTGTGGCACTGCGCCTCCTAGAGGTTGTCCGCTATAGAGATCTACCGGCCGAGCTTTTAGAACAAGAGGACCCGGCACGGACTATCCCACGCCGACTTGGTCTGAGTGATGTAATAGATCGTCAAATTCGTGCATATAAAGATGATGTCCGGAAAGGAGTTCATCTCACGGACCAAGGGATAAGAGATCTTTTTACACTCGTGAACAGAAGACCCGATAGCGATGAGGTTTTCTCAGACACTGGACGTGAGATAGTCAACGTCTATTTCCCCTTTCGGTGGGGGCAGATCTTTCCTGAGTCTATTCAGTACATGTTCGCTCGCATTTACTTGGCTTGGCACGTGAAACACCTATTTGGGCGACGCATCCTTAGTTTCACAGAAGGACCTTTGAATATTGAGGTGCAGGATTTGTTCTTCCGGGGGAGCGATCCCGAGGATAGTGCTTGTTATCTTATTTCTGGGATATGCCAGCGGATTCTTGAGCAGATTGGACACAGGTCCGCGGAAGTTGGTCATACTCTGTGCCAGGCTCGCGGTGACGATCGCTGCAGATGGGACAGCAGCATCATACCACTGAACGAAGAATGAGGGGTCGTGTTGTGCTGAGGTATGAATTAATAACCCAGGAACAAAGGACTGAGGGATGATTGAAAGTGGAACCGTCGCGCCAGATTTCACGCTCGAAGGAGATCAGGGAGAATCCGTGACGCTCTCAAAGCTTCGGGGAAAGAAGGTTGTTCTATACTTCTACCCAAAGGATGACACTCCGGGTTGTACGATTCAGGCTTGTGATTTCCGCGATGCAATGCCCCAGCTTGAAGGAGTGAAGGCGGTAGTTTTGGGTGTAAGCCCCGATTCCGTGAAATCCCATGCCAAATTTCGAGCAAAGTTTGGCCTAAACTTTCCACTTCTCGCGGATGAAGAACACTCAGTCTCTGAAGCTTATGGCGTGTGGAGGGAGAAGAAGATGTATGGTCGCACTTACATGGGGATTGAGCGAAGCACTTTCCTGATCGACGAGGAAGGTGTGGTGTCACAAGTATGGAGAAAGGTGAAGCCCAAGGGCCATACCGAAATGTTGTCAGAAATTCTTGCTGATTAGTTCTTGATGGTGATCTGTGCGTAATTCTGATACATGAGCCTGATATTAGTAACAAGCTTCTTCGTCTCCGCCCTCACATGCTTACCGGGATTCTGGTTGACTAGCTCTTAATTGACGAAGGTCCTGTCTGTCCTCCGTTTCCTTTGTTTAATGCTTGATGCACGAGGTATGTGCACATGTTCTGGACAGCAGTCATTTGTTCGGCTCGCACCTCTCCAATCTCTGACTTTGCCCATATGCCCTCTTGGAGCCAGATCGCCGGCCGCTCAGGTCGTTTCGCAGACTCAATGACAAATTGTCCGGCTTCAGCCGAAGGCCGGAAAATGACTACAAGGTCAACCGACATGGGGACATCACTTATCGTGCTATAAGTCTCCTTGCCCAGAATTCTATCTGCGTACGGATTAACTGGAATGACATTGAAGTTTCTTGAAGCGAGATAAGAAGGAACTCGGCGTGCAGCCTTATTAGGATCACGCGATAGGCCAATAACCGCGATGGTCCGGAGCCGGTTGAAGAGTTCCATAAGTTCTTCAGCGGTTGGGTTGTGAGGATCTCCCGCCAACTCAAGCAATTTCCGGATGGGTTCTAGTCTTAACACAGTCCGAGCATACGATCGCGGCTCGTGACCAGCAATGTTGTGTTGCCAGTGTGATCGGGGCATGCGAAGATCTGTCCGCCCGCTCTGACATCACGGAATTAGAGCATCCCTAAACGGGAGTTGTATGGAAATTGCTATAGGAGTTGCCGTAGGGGCTATTCTAGCTATAGCTGGCTTTGTGGTAGGTCGCTCATCAGGCCGTTCAGTCGGTCTTTCTGAAGGTGCCGCGGGTGGATCCTCTGAAACGGACCACCAGGCTGCACTGAAAGACGGATCGTCATCCCGTGAAGGTGATACAAACACGGCTCTCGTTGAGGCGGTTGGAAGGGTGAGTGCATTCCTAAAGACAAATGTGCGGAAGCCATTGATCGAGGCAGGGGAGGCCGCGGGGGCCGATGAACTGAGAGAGCGAATAGAGCATGCACTAGGGGCCCTATCTGATATCGATTTCTTCCTAGAAAAGCCATCGATGAGAAAGTCAGGGCAATCTTTGGCATCCCTAGTCGAACATGTTGCGAATGAGTTTTCGGGAGATCAGGACATACGATTAAGGTTACAACTCGGTAGTAGCCCCGTGCGTGCAGTCGTTAGTGGTACGGTTATTATGGATGTGCTTTACCTCATTCTCCACAATGCCGGCCGCTTCGGTGGTGATAACACGATCGATATAGCTGTTCAGGCAATTGACGGGCGGTCCCTTATTGTAGTGAGAGATCACGGCCCAGGTTTCTCAGACGAGGCTCTTCAGCGAGCATTCGATCCGTTCTATTCAACGTCTTCCGAGGGGCTCGGACTCGGGTTACCACACGCGCGTAGCCTTATAGAGCAGATGGGTGGCCAAATTGCGTTGGGCAATGTGTCAGGTGGTGGTGCGGAAGTAGAGGTCTCCTTCCCAAGCTCCTGAGATTCTTCCTGAGAAGTCGTCTTCGGTGACTGCCTTGGCCCAGTATCAGGAATACCCGTAAACCTGATATAGGAGCAGATACACGACGATTCCGGTCACCGAGACATACGCCCAGATGGGGAAGGTCCACCGGGCGAGCCTTGAATGCGCACTGAAGCGTCTGTGTCGAACCAGGTAAAGAAGGCGTAGGACTAGCGGGACAACGATAATAGCCAAGCCCATATGCGAAAAAAGGATGCTAAGGTATACCACTTTCGCGAGGCCTTCCCCAGCAAAATCGTGCGTTCCAGTCAATGCTACCCGTGTGAGGTAGAATACGAGGAAGATCGCCGAAGTCGTGACTGCGATAACCATCGCTTTACGATGAGCATGGAGAGATCGTTGACGGATGAAGCGATAACCTGCGAAGAGCGCTAAGGCGCTTGTCGCGTTAAGCCCTGCGTTAACCATCGCCATAAGGTCACCGACACGCATTAGATCCATTGTTTGACTACCCTACCCTTATCTCGGAGGTGGAGGAGACTGGCCTAATTGACAGTTGGGCCAAGGTCGCGAGGCGCACGAGCGTCGCTAAAAGGCCCGCAGCAATGAGTGTGTGGAGTGAAACCGGGATAACCGCTAAAGATGTGAGTACAGATACGAAGCCAACAATGACCTGCGTTACAACTAGAGCCGCTGCAAGAAGGCCCAATACACGAAGAGGCTTCGGAGCTGATACACGCACGATCCAAAGGGAGAGGCCAATGATCATCAATGCAGCGAAAATCCCGATCAGCCTGTGAGTGAAGTGTAGAGTAATTGTTGAGTTCACTAGCGGAGGAACCAGTTTACCAAGACAGAGAGGGGCATCAGGGCAAGCCATCCCAGCATCCATGTGCCGCACGAGTCCCCCAATTAAAGATTGAACGAAAATCAGAGCAGCACCGGCACTGGCGAGTATTGTGATACGGTTTGCAGCCTCACCAAGAGGGCTTTCGGATTTTGTGAGCGGTCCTGTTGCCGATGCGAGCACTGTCACGAGTGCTAGAAAGAGAAACGCGAGCCCCAGATGCGTTGTTGAGATTAAATCTGGTAGGCGGTATATGACCGTGAGTCCTCCGAAAATTGATTGGATAACGAGGAGGCCCAGGCCAGCAAGGCACGCCCTGAAAATCCATGGTCGATCACGGGTTACGCCTTTGGCTAGCCAAGTACTGAGTCCGAACATGAGGACAAGTCCTCCCGCGACCAACCGGTGGAGGTGCTCCCAAAAGACCCCTCCTGTCATCTCTGGCATCATTGTGCCAAAGCATGTCGGCCAATCAGGGCATGCTAGACTAGACTCAGTTGCATGAACCACGCTGCCCAGATAGAGGAGGGCGAGCGTCCAGAAGGCGCTGATAGTGAAAGCCCGATGGTGGAGCACGCGTTCTTAGGTAGTCGGTACGGGTTCGAGTGGCTCTGTTTCCAGTGTTGAGCCTGTAAGTATAGCTGCTTCCGCTTGGTGCCTGTACGCCTCTACTGAGACAACACCTTCTTCCAACCACAGGAAGTCATCGTCCAAGAAACGGCGGGCAATTCCGTAGGTTGTAGAGTCGTCATTATTGAATAGGGCCGGGAATCTGGCAGTGATTCTTCTGCGCGCCATGCGACAGAACATGTCAGCGAGAGCATCGGCACCCTTTTTCTCTGCAGCTCCCTCAAGTTCTTTTGCTCGCACGATCACAGCGGTCATAACGAATAGGTCAGAACCGATATCAACAATTCGTCCAAGTACAGCTTGACGCTTCTCAAGCTTTGGTCCGAAACGAACCATCGCGTGGAATGTGGCTCTGGCGAGTCTGCGTGATGCACGTTCAACGAACCTCAAATGGCTACCAAGCCTTCCGAATTTCCTGTACCGAGGCCATACACTCCAACCCAGGAACCGAGTCGGATACCACCAGGCATAATGGAAACCTGCACGGATAAGTGCCCGGAGCTTAGATCCTAAGGACGCTTTTGGGCTGACGAGATCTCCGGCTATAGTGAGGTGTGAATCCACTGCTTCCCGAGCTATAAAGAGCCTCATAATCTCGGAGGAGCCCTCAAATATCATATTGATACGGGTGTCTCTGAGATGACGCTCAACTGGGTAGGGGATATCACCGCGAGCGAGTAGGGATTCGTGATTCTCGTAACCGCGTCCTCCTCGGATCTGGAGTGCGTCGTTCACAACATCCCATCCGGTTTCGCTCGCCCATAACTTCGCGATTGCTGCTTCGAGACGGATATCAAAGTTACCCGAGTCTGACATACGAGCTGTGAGATCAACGAGTGAATCCATTGCGAATGCGTTCGCGGTCATCTCACCGAGCATTTGAGCGATTGCGTCGTGTTTTCCTATGGGGCGACCCCATTGAACTCTTGAATTTGCCCAATCTCGGCACATCTCCAGTGCCCCTTTTGCTCCAGCTGCACAGAACGCTGGCATCGCTAGACGCCCAGTGTTCAGCGTTATGAGTGCGAGCTTGAGCCCCTTGCCCTCACCCCAGAGGAGGTTCTCACGGGGAATTTTTACATTCGTGAATCTCATAATCCCGTTTGAGAGTCCCTTGAGGCCCATGAAGGAACATTCATGGGTCACCTCCACACCTTCCCATTCCGTTTCCACGATGAAGGCACTGATTGGCTTACGATTCGAGCCTTCCGGTGCGGGGGTGCGAGCCATCACTACAATGAGCTCAGCACGTGGGCCATTGGTCGTCCAAAGCTTTTCGCCGTTGAGGATCCAGTGTAACCCGTCATCCGAAAGCTCTGCGATTGTTGACATGTTGGCTGGATCAGAACCGACGTCATGTTCCGTCAGTGCGAATGCGGACAGTGCTCCTTTCGCAAGCCTCGGCAAGTATCTCTCTTTCTGCTCTGTGGTCCCAAACTTCATGAGCGGGCCCGGGACACCGATGCTCTGATGAGCTGAGAGGAATGCACCGGTCGCACCACACCGGGATCCAACAATCGCGAGAGCACGATTGTACGAATGCTGTGACAATCCGAGCCCGCCGTATTTCACAGGGATTTTGATGCCGAAAGCACCTAAGTCGGCCAGGCCCGCAAGTACCTCCTCTGGTACCCATCCGTCTCTATCTACCTGGTCTCCGTCAATATGGTCTCGAGCAAAAACCTCAAGGCTTTCCAAGAGTTCATTGGCCCGACTCTCTTCGTCAGGATTAGGCTCAGGGAGCGGGTGGATTAGGTTGACGTCTAGTCTTCCATCGAAGATGGCGCGCGCGAAACTGCGGTTACCCCAATCCTGTTCACGTGCCTGTTCAGCTACTTCTCGGGCCTCTAATTCAGTAGCGAGCTTTTTGTCTTCAGTCATCAGATACCTGTGACTTCCAGAGTTCTATTCTCAGAACCCACCGATCATGGGTGCCGGTACTGATCTACTAGAATGTAATACCAAGAAAAGGTGTTTCGGTGCCGCCGGCCACCTCATCAGCTGTTCTCGTCTAGAAATTGTAAAATCTTGTCTGATTGAGCCATTGCGTCTGCCTCACCGACTTCGATCAATGTTTTTAGATAATCTGGCTGAAACAGAATAAGACTGAGAAAGTCGGGCGAGCGGGTTTGTGTTGTCCCGAGTCCACGAGTCAGGAATCGGAACGCTTTGGGTAGTTGAGCTTCATGCTCATGTGCCAGGCGTCCTAGGTCACACGAGGGCCGCAACGTCAGGAGTTGCACGGGTTCTAGGTCGTTCCTCTTATCTCTCGGGAGGTCTGCGAGTAAGCGATTCAACTGCTCGAGACGCATGGCATCGTGGTCGAGGAGGTCTAGGAAGATCGAGTTTAAGAGAACGCCAGCGACCTGAACCGGAGGTGGGTAGCCTTGACTACTATGCTTTTCGGCTTCTTCGGCGCTTCTATCATAGCGCGTTGAGATCGCAATGATTCGCCGCGCACCGAGGTGCAATGCCGGCGAGAGCGGCGCCGCGAGTCTTAGGCCCCCGTCACCGTACCAGGCGTCACCTAATTGTATAGCTGGAAAAAATAACGGGAGGGCAGCAGAGGCCATTACATGGTCCACAGTGAGCACGGCACGGTGGGCTTTTCGTTGCGGGCGCTCCCATTCCGATATGTGCGAGCCCTGTACCCATGTGACTGATTGCCCCGTTGAATAACTAGTTGTTGTTAAGGCTGCAGCCTTAAGTCGGCCACGTTCAAGATTATATTGTATGCCGGTTAATTCCCCGTTTGCCGCATGCAGTACTTCTGTCAGGTATTCCCGTAATGGACGGGTATCGACCAGGCCTCTCACTCGCGGTGTTCCCCTGATTCCACCAGAAACAAGCTGTATGAGCCAGCGTATCCCGTTTGCAGTCAGTGATCGGGTATCCACTCGAAACACATCTTCAGCAGTAAGATTAGCCCAGAGTTGGCTTAGCTCGTCGACTGCCTGACGGAAGGTCCCGTGATGCGATGCGAGTAGTGCCGCATTGATGGCGCCAGCTGATACTCCTGTGATGTACGGTATCCGAAGCTCGGGAAAACGTTTGGCGAGAAAGCGTAGGAAGCCAACCTGATACGCTGCCCGAGCGCCACCACCACCCATTACGATACCCAGGTCTCTTGGGCCGTGTGTGTGAATCACCGAGGGTCGCTCTTCTGCATGACCCAGAGGATCGGGCTTCATGAAGTCAGGTTCCGGGACATTGGAACCGATAGAGAGCCTAGCTGCCGACGAGTGGTCTCCCTATCGCTATAATCCCTGCTGCGATAAGGCCTAGGACTACGAGTGTTCCTACTAGATGTGGGGCGTAAGTCCGCTCATGCTCCGGCCGTCTTTTCATAACTACTGAGACGACATGCGCTACCAGTACGGCTAGCACCATCATTGTGATGTGCCCGATTAAGGCAGGATAGAAGGTGCCCGACAATAAAGTCACTATACCCAGAAGGGCTGTCAGGTCTACTAGGCCAGTGAAAACTGCCGATGTAATCCGCATCGTTTTGTCATACGGCCGACCCGTAACCATACCATAGACTGCATAGCCGATCACGATGAGCCCAGCGATCATGACCAAATAACGGAAGCCGGAGTGTGCATTCAGCATCTTCGTTCTCGCTCACGTATAGTGTATTTGTCCCTTATGCTATCAATATATACTGCGTTTGGGCCGCAATCACGCTGTAGCCCAAGAAAAGTAGATTGAAATACCAGCTCTTTCCGTCTGGTTCTAGGTTGCTCAATCTAAGAACTCAATCTGGACCATCTGCAGGAGCAGATAAAATGCACAGGGCACCAGGGCTGCCCAGAGTAGCACCGATCGTATTGAGCCCATTTGTCTTCTATGCGCTAGTTATGCTAGCACCGCCCCTGGAGTTGGTCGCTCAAGTGCAGTTGTCTGCGACACTTGAAGGCCAAGTCTTGGACAGTGTTACTGGTAAGCCCATGGAAGGTGTTCTCGTCCGTATCGATACTGGCCCAGAGGTATTCTCAGACGTAGATGGACGTTACCGCCTTATGGGGCTGCGTCCTGGACGTCATATGCTTGCTCTACTGACCGCGGACTGCCGGGTCAACTGGGGTTCAGTCGTGTTGATCCCTGGTGTTGCTACTGAAGCGTCCTTCGAGCTTGCCTCGCCAATTGGTACAGAACAAGAGATTCGACGGGAGGAAGATGAGCGGCGTCGCTCGTTCGGAAGATTGATCACAAGAGAAGAGATCGAGCGCTTTAGTCACAGAACACTCGTGGATGTGATTCGTCGGTACGCACCCAGGATGGTCAGTGGAACCTCCGGACAGGCGGGCTCAATCACAGGCATCACACAGAGAGCGCCAAATTCGCTGACTGGTGTATTAGAGCCGGTGGTCGTCCTTGATGGCACACGCATGGTTGATGCGTCAGAGACCATCAATATGATTCGCCCAGGAGAGATAGAGACCCTTGAACTGCTGCCAAGCTCATCTGGCGGCTGGGAATTTGGATCATCAGGGTCAGCAGGTGTCATAAGGATCACAACCCGAAAAGGCGCGGAAGATCCTGCGCGTAGTGAGGTCGCAGCCTGCAGAGTTCCCAACTTCCCCGGCTTAATCGGTTTCTAGCCTTCCCTGACCTAGATCTAGGGTCAAGTAAGAAAGGAAGACAAAAGTGTTGACAATTGGTCAGCCTACTGCAACAATGCCCCTCATAACCGGTTATAGCAGGGTATGACCTTTATGGTCGAAAACATGAGTAGTTACTTAACGGCCTTCGCCGATGCGAGGGGGCTGCTGGTCAGCCCCCCTCTCGTGTTACCTGCCAGTTTTACCCCTTATCAGGGTTTCTACCCGGCGCCTACTGCGCTTGGGACAATTGTCTCAGCATCCCGCGATTCGGGCTGCAACGAGGAGGATTGATGGTAACTCGGATGTTCGACTTCAAATGGAAGTCGGCTTGGCGAAATACGACTGGAATCGCCGTCGTACTCGCTTTAGTTGGCTTCGGCGCTGCAGAAATTGCTGCGCAAAACACCGGGACGGTGACTGGACTTGTCCGTGATAATACTGTCCAGATTCCGCTTGCCGGTGCACAGATGACCGTCGATGGCACACCGATTGGTGGGCTAGTCAACAATACTGGCCGGTATCTGTTGCTGAACGTTCCTGCTGGAGAGCAGGAGATCACAGCACAGATCATCGGTTATGGTACCCAGACACTGACGGTAACCGTCGTTGCTGGTGAGACCACGACGGCCGACTTTAACCTACGCCAAGAAGCACTGTCTCTTGAGGGCGTAATTGTGACCGGTACTGCTGGTGCAGCGCGCCGTAAGGAAATCGGCAACGCGATCAGCGCGGTTACGGCTGCGGACATCGAAGTTGCTGCTGTTACGGACTTCGGTGACATCCTTCAGGGGCGTACTGCTGGCGTACAGATCAATGACCACGGTGGTCAGGTAGGCTCAGGGAGCCAGATCCGGATCCGTGGTAACAACTCGCTTACGCAGGGTAATGATCCGTTGATCTACATCGATGGCGTGCGGATGGAGAACGGCCAAATCGGTTACTCCGATGAGGCTGCTCAAGAGCCAAACGTTTTCGACATGATCAACCCAAGCGACATCGATCGCATTGAGATCGTTAAGGGTCCTGCTGCCACGACGCTATACGGTACGGAAGCGGCTGGTGGTGTGATTCAGATCTTCACGAAGCGCGGAGCAGCTGGTGCTCCTGCGTGGACGCTTTCGATCGACCAGGGCACAAGCATCATGCCGCACGCTGGTCCGACTGGATTAGGCTCGACATATGACGAGCGGTATCCGGATGTCGGTGCTGCGGGTGGTTGGCTGCTTCCGGCGGATGAGATCATCAACCCGTTCGGACTCAACCTAAACGACTGCTCGAGCCCACGTGCTTGGGCACCGAATGGTGAGCCAGGTTGTCCTGAGAACGGAAGCTGGTTTAGGCCTGGATACAAGCAGGACTACAACCTAAGCGTTCGTGGTGGTGGTGAGACTGCGACGTATTTCGTTTCGGGTCGCTTTGGTAAAGAGATTGGTACGATTCAAACTCCGTCCGAGTATGACCCGCAGGGTGCTGATGACTATCAGGTCAGGGGTAACATTCAGTTTACGCCGACCGATGGCCTTCAGATCAGCTTGAACAACAGCTACGCTCGTCGGAAAATCACTTGGATTCCGAACGGTAACAACGCTTCGGGTCTATATCTCAACGTGATCCGTGGACCTGCTGGGTACACGCCGGGCAACGATGATTCACTCGTGCTCGAGAACGACGTCAACCAGACGATCGACCACGTTGTTACGTCGATGAGCGTAGGTTGGACGCCGAACAACATGTTCTCGCATCGCCTCAACGTTGGAATGGACTATACCATTTCTGACTTCGTCGACTTTAAGGCGTGGGGCTACTACGAGGAATTCCAGGGCGACCGTGAGTCTGATACTCAGACAGACCGTAACTTGACCTTGGACTACAATGGTACGTTCAGCTACGACCTGTTTGATGGTGTAGCCTCGAACTTCTCATGGGGTGGTCAGATGTATGAGGAGTACGGTTACGGGATTAACGGGTTCGATGAACTCTTTGCCGGCCCCGGTGAGCAGCTACTCGGGAATGGTAACAATCCACGTGTCTGGGAGGGTCGCACGACGATCCGTAGCGGTGGCTTCTTTGCTCAGGAAACCTTGGGCTTTGGCGACCGTCTATTCCTGACGGCTGGTATGCGTTGGGACGGTTTCAGCACGTTTGGTGAAGGCTTCGGTTTAGCCGCATATCCGAAGATCTCTGCCGCGTACACAGTTACAGATGAAGCTTGGTGGTTCGTCCCTGCTATTGAAATCATGAAAGTCCGTGCTGCTTGGGGGCAATCCGGTAAAGCTCCGGGCGCCTTTGACGCGAAGCGGATCTATGAAGCGATTTCGGCTGACGAGCAGGTACCTGGCGTCATCATCGGTAACCTTGGTAATGCAGACCTCGGACCTGAGCTCAGCACAGAGCTTGAGGCAGGCTTCGAGATGTCAGCCATGGAAGGCCGTGTAAGTGTGGACTTCACCTGGTACAACCAGGTTACGAATGACGCGCTTCTCGGTGTGCAGGAAGCTCCTTCAGGCGGTACCGAAGAGGCCACACTGCGTAACCTTGGTGAGACAAAGAACTGGGGTACCGAGACATCGATTAATTTGATCCCGGTCACGAGTGAAAGCTTCGAGTGGTCGCTGGGTCTTAACTATTCCACCAATGACTCCGAGGTCACTGACCTTGGGCCGCTCACCGGTGGTAGTACTGTCCGTACTTGCCCAGACGTCCCCACGGACGAGTGGTGCAAGACACATGACGGATACCCGCTCTTCTTCCGTTGGGACGACCGGATCTCCAATCCAGGCGTTCTCGGTGAGCTCCCAGTCAAGGAGAAGGCTTATCTCGGACACCTCTACCCGACGAGTATGATCGGGGCGAGCACGCGCATGACGTTTGCGCGCCGAGTAACATTTGACATGCTGTTTGAAAGCCAGCGTGGGTTCGTGCGACCAATTGGTCCTGCGTATCAGAACGTACGTCGTAGGCAGTGGCCGATGTGCTTGCCAATTGCTGACGTTTGGTACAATGGCGACCGGTCAACGCTAACATCGACACAGGTTGGTAATTGTGTCGGCCCATATGCTGACTGGGGTTACTGGACGGACGATGCTTCGTTCATCAAACTGCGTTCGATGACGCTCAGCTGGCGTCTGCCAGAGGGCTGGGTTCCGGGTGCTCGCACTGCACAGATTTCGTTGCAGGGCAAGAACCTGTGGACTTATGCGCCGCACTATCGTGGTTTGGATCCGGAAGCGAATGATCGCCGGAGGAGTGCGATGTTTGAGTATTACAACGCCGCCCCGCCGAGGGTCTTTCTTGCTAACATCCAAATCAACTTCTAGCCAGGAGATTAGAGACTAATGAAACAACGGACGAGATTCGGCCTTTGGCCGTTGATTGCCGGGTTTAGTGTCCTATTGTCTGGCTGTACGCTCGAGGTATTGAACCCGGGCGCGATTCTGGACGAGGATCTAAATACGGCTGACCTGATGCCAATTGTTGTGGCCGGCTCTTCTGCCGAGCTCAACGATATTATGGATGGTTATGGATTCACGGTTGGCCGCCTGACGGATGAACTGTCGGGAACCGGTAGCTATTTTAGTACAGGACAATATCGTCTTGGTCGTTTCACCCGAGACGATTCAGAGGGTTTCTGGGAACAGACACACGAGGCTGCTTGGGCTTCTGGTGAAGCTTGGGCTCGACTCCAGACTGTTCTTGAATCCGCCGCATCCAGTAATGCTAATGCCGCCCGACTCTGGTATCTCATGGGCACAGCCCACCAGAGACTGGGTGAGAACTTCTGCGATGTGGTATATGACAAAGGTCCGCTACAGCCACGCACAGCGTCATTTGACAGTGCGATCATAGCCTTTAATCAGGCTAAGGCGATTGGCGCGGCAGCTAACTCCCAAATGTATCAGGATGCGGGATGGGGTGGCCTAGCTCAGGCGCACGCAGCCTTGGGTGACTGGTCGAGTGCT
>CAWVZF010000051.1:0-13485 GCA_963934665.1 uncultured bacterium
GTATTGGTAGCAGTTCTGTACTCGTTCACTGAGCTGGCATCATCAAATGAGATCACAGCAATGTCTGCCGGTGGTATCAAGCCCACACGTGTTCTCGTGCCGCTGCTCGGGATGGGTGCAGTTGTTACCGTGGCAATGCTTTACTTCAACGACCAGATCCTTCCCGAGTCTAATCATCGGCTCAAGAACCTTCTGGTAGACATAGGGCAAAAGAGTCCAACCCTTGAACTGCGCGAACAGATCGTCAACGAAATCAAGACTGAATCTGGTGTAGATGTATACTTCATGACTGCTGATCGAATTGATCAAGCGGCCAACAAACTGGAAGAAGTTACGATTTTTGACTCGAACAGCTCGATTCGAAAGCGCACGACATATGCAGCTAGCGGTGAGATGGCATTCAATGCGGAGAAAACTGATTTGTATCTCACTCTCTTTGATGGAGTAGTACACGAAGTCCAAACTGACCGCATCGGTGGGTTCCAGCGTGTATACTTCGACAAACAAATCATCCCACTCCGTGATGTTGGAAACGAACTTGAGAGACGTTTTGGTGGAACAGACCGCTCGGATCGTGAGATGGGCTTCAAGCTCCTCACTGAAAGTGTGTCCTCAAGGGAAGCAGAACTGGACTCTGTCAGAATTGATAGTCGAGAAAAAGCTCTTCAAGCACTGCGTCTGGCACTAGGACGCCCCATAGATGAGGACACTTCTATGGTTGGTACTATGGAAGTATATCAGACACGTAACAGAGACGTAGCCTTCACCGACGGCACCTCACTGCTCTCCCGAGATCCAATTACACAGTCAGTCGTCATCTCGAGTCGTACCCGCGCCTCCAGAGGAGCAAGTCTTCGAGCTGCGGCAAATCGCTATAAAGTTGAAGTCCATAAGAAACTGGCAATCGCCTTCGCATGTTTGGTGTTCACAATCCTTGGCCCCCCACTGGCTTTGCGTTTTCGCACCGGAGGGGTGGGTATGGTTGCAGCTACTTCAAGTGGAATCTTCGCGATCTACTGGCTCGGCCTAATCGGGGGGGAAACCCTAGCTGATCGGCGCTTCGCCGACCCAGCTATAACGATGTGGCTAGCCAATCTTGTATTCCTTGGTGTCGGTCTTATCCTAGTGAGCCGCATGGGAAGTACGACCGCCACTGGTAGGGACCAGGGGATTCTTAGGGTCCCTAGTATCTTTAGGAGGCGCCCTCAGCAACCTGACGGAGTATCCGCTTAATGCGTATCCTAGATCGCTTGGTAGCATGGACGTTCTTGCGCAGCTTCTTGCTGTTCATCTTCGCCGCTCCTCCTTTGCTGATCCTTGGCGACCTAACGGAGAACCTCGACGACTACCTTGATCGAGGAGTTGCGCTCCTGGATATCGGCGTAGCCTACTTCTATAAGCTCCCTCAGTTCATACAGTGGTCCTTTCCAATCGCTAGCCTAATTGCAGCGGTCTTCACTGTGCACAACATGACCCGGCACCGAGAGATCGTGGCGGCTAAAGCAGGAGGCATATCGTTCCACAGGACAGTCTTACCGCTGTTAGTCGTCGGTGTCACCCTGACTGTGGTGGCCTTGGGTCTGACCGAAATCGTACCCAAGGGGAATCGGATCGCATCGCAGATTCTGCGTGATGAAGACCCTATGAGATCTTGGCGAAGTGATTTCGTTTATGAATCGGAGAATGGGCTAATCTGGCAAGTGGAGAGGCTGACTGCAGGTGATGGCAGCATGTCAGATGTTATTATCGAACGGCCCCCAACGCCTAGTATATCCGGACTTCACGTCATCGCTGATGCAGCCATGTGGAGTCCGCTCGATGGTTGGACCCTGCGCCACGGGTTTTTTCGAACTCTGACACCAGACTCAGCCGAAAAGTCTATCGAGTTTGATCGCCTACGTATGGCTGAGCTAACTGAGAAACCCGAAGAGTTCCTGGAGGCTCCCCGGGAGCCGGAAGAGATGACATATGCTGAGATTGACAACTTGGCAACGATCATCCAGAGAACAGGCGGGAACGCAAAAGAGTTGCTCGTAAAGCGTGAACAGAAGCTCGCAATCCCCTTCGCAACGCTAGTAGTAATTCTATTAGGGGCACCACTTGCGACTAGCAGTAAGCGTGGTGGAACAGCCTTAGGGATAGGGATTTCTCTCGGAATTGTGCTTTTCTATATCCTGATGCTTAGAGTTAGTGCAGCATTCGGAGAGATTGGGACACTATCACCACTTGTGGCTGCGTGGCTCCCAAATGTGGTATTCCTAGCGGTTGCGACAGTGCTATTAATCCGGGTGAGAACTTAGTGGTAGTTTTGACCAGAAACCCTAGTGAAATTCCCGGATCTCAACCCAGCTCAATAGCCACCCAGGGAAACTGAGGCCGAAATGACTCAATGGGGACCCCGCCCCATGCTGAGTAAGCGATTCTATAAGGCTCATGGCCTGGGAAATGACTACCTCGTCTTCGAGGAAGGATCCGAATGGATCGCGACTCCTGATAAAGTCGCTGAGGTCTGCAATCGTAACCATGGAGTCGGGGCCGACGGTATAGTCGTACTGCTGGGAGAACTTCTAGAAGGTTTACCCCAACTTCGCATGTTCAATCCAGATGGCAGTGAGTTTGAACGCAGTGGTAATGGACTGCGGATTCTAGCTGCTTATCTCTATCGAGAAGATCGAGTGGGTGATACTCCATTCGAAGTTACTGTAGGAGGGGACCTCGTCCGGATGACTGTCCACGACGTGCAGGACGGTACCTATGATATTTCAGTGGAAATGGGGCAGGCGAGAGTCGGTCCTGATTCAGTAGGCCTCAATGCTTCCTCCCTCGATGGTTCCGGACGAATTCTCGGACCAGATGGGTCTCTCCTTAACGTGATCCCCGTCTCAATAGGCAATCCCCACTTGGTCGTATTTGTCCCTGAAGTGAGTAATACAATGCTTGAGTCTCTTGGCCCTTTTCTCGCGACTCACTCCGACCTATCAAATGGTGCAAATGTTCAGCTGGTAGGCCCCCTAGCCGGAAACAGGCTTGAGGCTGCTATCTGGGAGCGAGGTGTAGGTCCCACCTCGGCATCGGGTACAAGCGCCTGTGCAGTTGCTGTAGCCGCGATCTGGAGTAAAAAGCTCGACCCAGGAGCTGTAATGGTTGATACCATTGGCGGCTCTCTTGAGGTTCATGTAAATGTTGAACTTGAGGTGGTATTGCGCGGCCCTGTCACAGAGGTGTGCACAGGCACTCTGACCTAGTTCTACACTAGCGTAACTTGTCACTCTGTATAGAGATGCTAGCTTTCTGGAAACATTTGACGGGCGATTTAAGGCGTATTGCGGCCCGCACAACGCATCAAGCGTGATTCGTTGGCGAACAAAGCTAAAAAGCCCACGCCCCATCGCATCTAGTAGCGAAGGGGCTTTTTCGTCGAGGCAACCATGGCATCAATACCGGAATCAGAGCAACGCATGAGGAAGAAGCGTACAGACCTCCTGCGGGAGCACCTCGACAAACGGATCCTAGTGATGGATGGGGCGATGGGAACGATGATCCAGCGTCACTCTCTTAACGAAGATGATTTTCGCGGTGACCTCTTCCCTGAACATACATCACCGCTAATTGGGGCAAATGACATACTCTGTCTGACCCAGCCAAACTTGATTAAGGAGATCCACCAGGAATACCTATCAGCTGGGGCAGACTTGATTGAGACTAACACCTTCAATGCAAATCGAATCTCGCTTGCCGACTACAACCTCCAAGGGAAAGCGAGAGAGCTCAACCGGGAAGCAGCACGTCTCGCTCGCGCCGCAGTCATAGATGCTGAGCAAGATGATCCAGGTCATCCCAAATGGGTCATTGGAGCACTAGGTCCTACTAATCGGACCGCCTCAATATCCCCAGACGTTGGCGATCCCGGGGCAAGGAATATCACATTTGATGAACTAGCAGAAGCGTACGTCGAACAAGCACACGGACTGATAGAGGGCGGTTCTGACATACTCCTGATTGAAACTGCCTTCGACACGCTTAACGCTAAGGCAGCCTTATTCGCACTCTCTACCGTGCTTGCAGAAACAGGTCTAGATATCCCCGTAATGGTATCGGGAACGATAACTGACCGAAGTGGCCGGACACTCTCCGGTCAGACCCCCGAAGCGTTCTATAACTCGGTCGCACATGGCGTGCAGCCTGGGCGCGGTCGTCAGAACGGGCTGTTTAGCATCGGCTTTAACTGCGCTCTCGGGATTGACGAACTGCGGCCCCATATAGAAGAGCTCGCTGCAGTGGCTCCACTCCCCATTAGCTGCTATCCCAATGCAGGCCTTCCCAATGAGTTTGGTGGTTATGACCAAACACCGGAACACATGGCTAGTGTAACAGCTGAGTTTGTTGACGCGGGCTTCTTGAACATCGTTGGTGGATGCTGTGGTACAACGCCTGATCACATTCGAGCGATCGCCGACAAGGTCAAGGAGCAAAGGCCACGGAAATTTCCCGAGGTACAACGCAGAACTAATCTCTCAGGGCTAGAGCCAGTCTCAATTGGACCATCAGCACTATTCGTTAATGTGGGAGAGCGGACCAACGTCACAGGGTCTCGTCGCTTCGCTAGGCTCATCAAAGATGATGACTATGAAACCGCCCTCGAAGTTGCGCGGGATCAAGTTCAAGGCGGCGCTCAGATAATTGATGTCAATATGGACGAAGGACTCTTGGACTCGTTGGCTGCGATGCCACATTTCCTCAATCTCATGGCATCCGAACCCGAGATTGCAAGAATCCCGGTTATGGTGGACTCCTCTAATTGGGACGTGATCGAAGCAGGTCTCAAGACCCTTCAAGGTAAGGGGGTTGTGAACTCTATCTCCTTGAAAGATGGCGAGGATATATTTAGAGAACGTGCGCAGAAGGTACGTAAATTAGGGGCTGCCGCCGTTGTTATGGCATTCGATGAAAAGGGGCAAGCTGACACCCCAGAACGGCGCCTTGAGGTATGCCAAAGGGCATACAAGATTCTTGTTAATGAAGAGGGGTTCCCCCCCGAAGACATCATCTTCGACTGTAATGTTTTTGCGGTTGCAACAGGTATCGAAGAGCATGAGCGCTACGCAATCTGGTTCATTGAAGCAGTCAGAAAAATCAAGGAAACTTGTCCACACGCGCTCACGAGTGGTGGTATAAGCAACGTCTCATTTTCATTCCGTGGAAGCCCTGAGGTACGGGAAGCAATGCATACAGCATTCCTTTATCACGCAATCGATGCGGGACTCGATATGGGGATTGTTAATGCGGGTGCACTCCCGATCTACGACGAGATCGAGGAAAACCTCCTGAGCCCGGTAGAGGATGTGTTATTCGCACGCACGCCAGATGCCACAGACGTCTTAACTCAGATCGCTGGTGAACGATCCGGAACCTCGGAGCGCAGTCGCCAAGAAGATCTGTCCTGGCGAGAGCTCGATGTTGAGGAACGGCTCGTGCACGCGCTAGTGCAGGGTATTGATCAGTTTGTCGCAGAAGACGCAGAGGTGGCAAGACAAAAGTTTTCCAGTGCCCTCAATGTGATCGAGGGACCGTTAATGGACGGCATGAACGTGGTAGGCGATCTCTTTGGAAGCGGACGTATGTTCCTTCCTCAAGTCGTGAAAAGTGCTCGCGTGATGAAGAAAGCAGTCGCCTACTTAGTCCCGTTCCTTGAAGAAGAGAAAGCTGGAAAAACCCAACAGCACAAGATCCTGCTCGCAACGGTCAAAGGTGACGTCCACGATATTGGAAAGAATATTGTTGGAGTTGTTCTTCAGTGTAATGGATTCGATGTGATCGACCTGGGCGTTATGGTGCCCGCTGAAGAGATCCTAGAAACTGCCCGGAAGAAGTCAGTTGATGTGATCGGGCTATCAGGCCTGATTACGCCGTCTCTGGAACATATGGTCCACATTGCTAGTGAGATGGAGCGCACTGGCTTTGAGACCCCTTTGCTCATCGGAGGAGCGACAACCTCTAAAGCTCATACCGCACTCAAGATTGACGGCCGTTATGATGGACCAACTGTTCATGTGCTTGATGCGTCACGGGCAGTTGGAGTTGTTTCGAAACTCTTGGATAAAGAGGGCAGAGAGAGCTTCCTGAGCGAAGTACAGACTGAATATCAGACCGAGCGCGAACGACGCTCCCAGAATCGTCCGCGAGCACGTCTGTTGTCTCTCGCGGAAACACGTGACAAGGCCGAGAGGAAAATCCTTGAGGCTTATCAGATAACCGAACCAGATGAACCAGGAATTCAGGTCACTGAAGTGCCCATTTCTGAACTCCGCAACTATATCGATTGGACTCCCTTCTTTCACGCATGGGAGTTGTCCGGCAAGCACCCGAATATCCTGAATGATGCTACTGTAGGCGATCAGGCGAGAAGCCTCCTGTCTGATGCTGAAGACCTTTTGGACCGGATGGAAGTCGAAGGTAGAATCCGCACGAAGGCCACATTAGGAATCTTTCCAGCCAATGCTCGTGGGGATGACGTTGAGATCTACACGGATGACTCACGCACCCAGGTACGTGCAGTCATGCACGGCTTGAGACAGCAGTTCGCTAAAGACGGACGACCTAGTCAATGTCTAGCCGACTACGTAGCGACAGTAGACTCCAATCAGGCTGACTGGATCGGGGCATTCGTGGTTACGGCGGGGCTGGGTGTTAGCGAAGTCGTTCGCGAGCTAGAGGAAGATAATGATGATTACACAGCGATCCTTACCAAGGCAGTAGCTGATAGGCTAGCTGAGGCCCTAGCAGAACTGATGCACAAACGGGTACGCACGAATATCTGGGGATACGCTCGTAACGAGACATTCACGAACAAGGAGTTAATCCGCGAGGTGTATCTTGGTATTCGTCCGGCACCAGGTTATCCGGCCTGTCCCGATCACACTGAGAAGGGGACCATTTTTGAAATCCTGGACGCTGAGAGCACGCTGGGTGTCCAACTCACTGAAAGCTATGCGATGACTCCTGCAGCTTCAGTGAGTGGCTGGTATTTAGCACACCCGTCAGCCAAGTATTTCGGTCTTGGCAGGATCGGACGAGACCAAGTAGAGGACTATGCTCGACGGAAGGACTGGTCAATCAAAGAAACGGAACGTTGGCTGGCCCCCAATCTAGGCTACGATCCGGACGAAGCACGATGAAATCGATGATCGAGGACGGCCTAGTCCATATCTTCGATGGTGCGATGGGATCGGTCCTCTACACTCGGGGTGTATTCGTCAATATCTGCTTTGACGAACTCAACCTTAGCAATCCCGAGATCGTTAGACGCATTCATCAAGAGTACGTCTCTGCCGGAGCAGAGATCCTAGAGACCAATACTTTCGGAGCGAACCCTGTAAAACTTTCCTCTCACAGCCTTGGAGATCGGACCGAAGAAATCAACGAGAAGGCAGCTCATTTGGCACGTGACGCAAGTGCAGGACGAGCAGTAGTGGTTGGCGCGATCGGTCCTCTTGGAATTCGTATTGAACCATGGGGACCGACTGCACGAGCCGAGGCTACGGCCTTTTTCGAACGTCAGGTCAACGGACTGCTTGCTGGAGGTGTTGAAGGTTTCATCCTCGAAACCTTCAGTGATCTGAATGAGATCGACTGCGCATTCACAGCGGTCCGGAAGCTGAGCGATATACCAGTTATTGCGCAAATGACACTAGGGCAAAATGGCAAAACGGTATACGGCCATACAGCTTCACAAATCGCTCAAGAACTCACGAGTATTGGTGTGGATGTCATAGGCTTGAATTGCTCAGTGGGACCCGCGGTCATGTTGGACGCAATAGAGGATATGGCTGATACAACATCTCTACCTCTTTCGGCTCAGCCCAACGCAGGCCTTCCACGGACCATACGAGACCGAAAGATCTACATGGCAACTCCTGAGTACATGGCGCAATATGCCCGTCGCATGGTCGATGCCGGGGTTCGGTTCGTCGGCGGGTGCTGTGGCACGACACCTGACCACATAAAACACATACGAGACTCGGCCCGGTCAGATCAGCCTAGACCCGTCATGGTTAAGGTTACGGACGTCGACCAAGAGGGGTTGGCGACCCTAGATCCTGTGCCGCTAGAGGCGTGCTCAGCATGGGGACGGAAGCTCTCTCGAGGAGAACCTGTTGTGTCGGTCGAAGTCTTGCCGCCACGCGGCTGGGATCGAAACGCAATAGTTGAACCCGCCCGTGAACTCAAAGACGCTGGTGTTGATTCTCTGGCTATCGTTGATGGTCCTCGCTCCCGAAGCCGGATGGGAGCGCTCTCTGCAGCAGTAATCGTCGAACAGGAAGTCGGGATCGAAGCGATCGTGCACTACACGTGCCGTGACCGCAACATGCTCGGGATGATCTCTGACCTGCTGGGAGCTGCCGCTGTTGGGATCCGCAATCTACTCGTCGTGAGCGGTGACCCATCAGTTCATGGACCATATCCAGATATGACGGAAGTATTTGACATTGATTCAATTGGGCTTACTAACGTGGTAAGAGGGCTTAACCAGGGCATCGATCCAGCTGGAAACTCAATAGGAAGCCCAACGAAATTCGTCCAAGGAGTGGTGGCCAATCCTAGTGCCTTAGATCTGGAACGTGAGGTCACTAGGTTCCGTTATAAGGTGGAAGCCGGTGCAAGTTTTGTGGTGACCCAACCCATCTTCAATCCTGAAAGCTTAGAAAAATTTCTCGACAAGATTCACCAATGGAAGATCCCAGTGGTCGCAGGGATTTGGCCATTCTTAAATCTGAGAAATGCAGAATTTCTCGCAAATGAAGTACCCGGAGCTACAGTGCCTGAGAAAATCGTGGATCGGATGCGGAAGGCTCAGATCTCTGGTGACGAAGAGGCATTGAATGAGGGTGTGGAGATTGCAGCAGAGATGATTGATGCAGTTCTCCCACTGGTGCAAGGACTCCATCTTAGCGCACCCAGTCGTCGGGTCGACGTAGCACTGAGAGTCCTACACGAAGCTGGGGTTAGCACAAACACCTAACTCTTCTCTTTTTCGAGTATAGTGAGGTGGAATTGCTAAACTAGTTCAAGAATCCGACGCAAACGCCGGGCTGCTCCTCTGTTACCCAGGTTACTCACATACACCTTCTCTGCACCAATACGACGAAGTTCTCTGATCGATTCCGCACAAATCTCCTCAGCCGTAGCCCCGGCTTGAAAATCACGAGTCAATTCTTCCACTGGAACGTGAAAGAAGTTACTCAACTCCTCTAGAGTGGAGGGATTCGCACTACGGTAGAAGAAAACACCAAAGACAATAGGCACGAGAGCTGTGTCTATAATATTCAGAAAGCGCTCAACCTCAGGCAGCGAGTGATGTGAGACGATCTGTGTCAAAGCAAAATCAGAGTGGGCATCAGCCGCGTGGAGGAAACTCGCTTGCTCTATAGCATCCCGATGTGGATTTACCCAACCTCCAAGGATAAGCTCTGGTAGACGGATACTTATGAGCTCCCGCAAGTCTCTCCCGTGCGGTACACAGCGCTTAGGTCCGACAGACTGATCTCCACCAAGCACAGTTAGTGCATCGAATCCACCTGAGATCGCGCGCGATGCAAACATGAGACAATACTCCAGCGAGTGTTTCGCTGTAAGGATTGGGATAATGCGACGAAGATCCGCCTCATCACCTAAGTTCGCTGCCACATGCGCGAGGTTCTCTTCTTCCGCTTCACCTACTGCATTATCGGTCAAGAATACGAAAAGTTCTTCAGAAGTGAGACGACTTAGCGAGTGATGGAGATCGATCCAGGCCTCCATGCTTTTCCCGGCCTGGAGGTTAGAGCGAGGAGGACGAAGTTCCACCGCAACCATCGGTCCAGGCTCTAAAAGCTTTTCAAGTAAGAGAGCTTGGCGATCTGGCCCTGACTCTGTCATCTGGATAGCCCCACCAATTCCTCGATTTCCGCCGCACTCGTCGGCAACCCATCACTGAGGATCTCACAACCATCTTGGGTGACTAGCACATCATCCTCAATTCTTATGGCTATTCCTGATAATTGTTCAGCTATGCCCTTGGCTATCGCAGGACGAAAATAGAGACCTGGCTCAACGGTAAATACCATACCAGGCTCAAGCACGCGCGCATTTCCAGCGCTCGAATAGTCTCCAGGATCATGGACATCAAGACCCAACCAATGAGACGTTTGATGTGGGTAGTAGGGCTGATATGCCTTTTTCTCAAGCAACTCGTCAATCGATCCTCTTAGCACCTTCAAGTCTATTAACCCCTCCACAATCACCCTGGTAACAGCATCGTGCAGAGCGGTAATCGGCTCACCTGGTCTTACCTTATGAATAGCGGACTCAAGCGAAGCTAGAACCACCTCATACACATCTCTCTGGGCGGCTGTAAAACGCCCACTGACTGGATACGTGCGGGTCACGTCCCCGTTGTAGAATCCAACTTCAGCTCCAGCATCTATGAGTACCAGATCGTCTTGGCCGATAATCTTGTCATTGGCTGTATAGTGTAGAATACACCCATTGTTCCCGGATCCGACGATCGTTGGAAATGCCACTGTACTCCTAGCAGAACTTCGAAACTCCTGCTCAACAGCGGCCTCAATAGTCCACTCACCAACCCCTGGAGAGATGGTAGCAGCACCTGCACGGTGTCCTGCTACGGTTACCTGAGCTGCCGCCCTAAGCCACTCGATTTCGCAAGCCTCTTTCTTTAGGCGTAGCTCGTCAAGAATTCCTCCAGGGTCCACTACACCTCTCGGCCCAGACCCGCACCGAGCTCCTTTTGAGCGAGCGTCTTCGAGAGCCTGCTTCACATAAAGCTCGAGTCCATCGTTCACTCGAGCACGGTAATGGATACAGTCCGCTCCCTCGATTAGACCAGGAAGTACATCAGGTAACTCACTCATCATGTAACATTCATCGGCCCCAAACCGATCTTTGGCGATCTCTGCTCCAATCATTGGGCCAGTCCAAAGTTCGGTGCTCTTATTGGGGTCAGTCACAAAAAGCACAAAATGAGGATCCTTATTGCCACGAATTAGTGCCAGCGTACCCGGGTCAGTGACTCCGGTCGAGTAATAAAGCTCGTTGTCGGGACGGTACCGGTGTTGTGTGTCCCGTGACCGGTAAAGCGTCGGCGCAGACGGCAATAACATGACACCACCGCTCAATAGAGACCGGATCAACTCCCGACGATGTCTGAACACCTCAGGAGCGGCGTCACCCGGCAAATCTGATAGAGTCATTGGGGCAAGCTAGCTTTGGTTGAGTTAGGAGGGCACCCCACGATAGGTTCACAAAGCGCACAAAGAGAGTAAAATATGGGTTGTACAGGTACCGCTTTAGCCCTTGTTATTTTGAATACTAATAGGAAAAGAGGCAGGCGCATCGTGTTCCGAGCACCTAGTGTTCTATCGATTATCTTCACTTCGACACTCGTACTCACGGCTCCGGCCTGGGCACAAGATCCCGATTCAACCGTTACTATAGATCCAGTACTAGTCAGAGTTCTAAGAAGTAGTGTGGGAACAGGAACTCCACATTCTGTCTCGGTTGTCACTGGCTCTGAATTGACTCGGGCGACTGCCGGTGCCTTCCTAGAGGACGCACTTCGGGCGATGCCTGGGGTGCAGATCCACAATCGTTTCAACCTAGCGATGGGTGAGCGCCTTTCGGTCCGAGGTTTTGGCTCGAGAGCACAGTTCGGGGTGCGGGGCGTACGCGTACTGGTTGATGGGATTCCCGCAACACTTCCTGATGGCCAGGCCACACTCGATCATCTGGACCTTGCGGGTCTGGGTCGGATCGAGGCGCTGAGGGGACCGTCCTCCTCACTCTATGGCAACGCTGCTGGAGGGGTACTGCACTTCCGTTCCCTAGACCCGGCTAATGAACCCGCGCTGCTTTCATTTCGGAGCACGTCTGGTTCTCACGGGTTACTCACCCTACAAGGCGTTGTCTCAGGCCAGTCTGGTAACGCCGGCTACCGTGTCGGTGTTTCACGACTGAGTTATGACGGGTTCCGGAGAGATCCCATCGCTGATGATGGTAGCATTTATGCTGGCGGCAAACGATCAGTTGTGAATGCATCACTGACCCTACCAGCTGGTGCTGGCAGGTTGAGGATTGTAGCTAATGGCGTCCTTCTGGATGCAAAAAATCCCGGATCTCTCTCTCAGTCACTACTCGATGAGGGGAATCGCCAGGCATACCGTTTCAATGTCATCAGTCGTACTAGCAAGGATGTAAAGCAAGGCCAAGCTGGAGCAACTTGGACCGGACCACTCGGTGGGGGTGAAGCGGAGATCTCCTCATGGGTGATCAAACGAGAACTCGATAATCCGATTCCAGGCAAGGTCGTTGATCTCGACCGTAAAGCAGGTGGAATGCGGGCGCTGTTTCAAGATCAAACTGAGATCTCAAGTGGCAGATTCGGGATCGGGGCGGGGTTCGAGCTTGAACTTCAAAGCGATGAGCGCTTTAACTGGAAGAATAGTAAAGGTGAGAGAGGCAACCTTCTTCTCGAACAGCTGGAACGTGTTCGGAGTACCGGCCTTTTCATGCAGGGGAGATTCGATCTTGATGCTGGGCCCTCGCTGCTCGCAGGACTTCGTTACGATCGGCTTCGTTTTTCTGCTGAGGACCGCTTCATCAGCGCTGAAAATCCAGATGACTCCGGCGAACGAGTCATGGACGCTCTGAGCCCATCAGCTGGCTTGCTGATCAATGCAGGAACTGACGTGGAAGTATTCGCCTCAGTAGCAGGATCGTTTGAAACACCCACGACGACAGAAATCGTAAATCGCCCTAGTGGTGCAGGAGGATTCAACCCTGACCTTGAGCCCCAGAAGGGGTTCACACTCGAAGGCGGCATCAGAGGTGGAGTTGGAGATCAAGGGACATTCGAGCTTGCGCTGTTCCAAACAAAACTCACAGGTGAACTCGTTCCATTTGAAGTGCCCTCAAGTCCCGGACTTACCTACTATCAGAATGCGGGACGGTCGCTTTATAGAGGATGGGAAGCTTCACTAGATACACGTCTCGGTGAGAACACTTCCACCCGAATCGCATACACTCGTGTCGATGGAAGTTTCAAGGAGTTTATCACTGATGATGCTGACTATTCTGGCAATAAGATCCCTGGACTAGCTCCACATCGGGTTGATGGGCTGTTTCAGGTGGACCTAGATGAATTTTATGTGGCCCTTAGAGGTCTCTTCCAGGCTGATATACCTGTGGACAACGGCGGCCAGTTCAGTTCGGAGTCATTCTTCGTAGCGGATGTCCGACTAGGAGTTGAGAATCTGGTTTTGGGTACCCTGGAGGCCTCACCATTTGTGGCAGTCCAGAACGTACTCGATGCATGGTACAATAGCTCTGTTATTGTGAACGCGTTCGGGAAAAGGTTCTATGAACCGGGACCTGGGCGCACCTTCTTGCTCGGACTTGGAATTACCTGGGGTAATTAACCCAAGAACAGGC